>CAMPGG010000199.1 GCA_946885335.1 uncultured Chitinophagaceae bacterium | reverse complement strand
CGGCCGCCGGTACGGGTAACTGTACGATAAACAGTTCCTGTAGGTAAATGGGTTGCTGTAACTGTTGCACCTACCAATGGTTCATCAGTGGATGACTTTACAGTTCCACTCATGCTACTGGTAGTAACCTGCGCCATTAACTGGACGCTAAATAATGCAAATCCAATTAATGTTAATAATCTCTTAAACATATGTAGTTGTTTTTTTACGGCTGCAAAGAAATACAATTAAAACTGATATTGAACAGTGAAATATTAACAATTTGTTACCCTATGGAAGAATTGATAGAAGACAAGTTCAATACCCCGTTAGCTGCCTTGCAGAAGCTTTTAATATGAATGATTTATACAGCAGCGGTTTTGCTTTACCTTTGCAAAAATTTCAGCTCACATGTTCGATACGATAGAAAGTGCTATTGAAGATATTAAAGCGGGTAAACTGGTTATTGTGGTGGATGATGAAGACCGCGAAAATGAAGGTGATTTTATTACCGCTGCCCGCAATGTTACCCCGGAAGTGATCAATTTTATGAGCAAACATGGTCGTGGACTGATCTGTGCGCCACTTTTAGAAGATCGTTGTAATGAGTTAGGTCTGGAGGTGATGGTAAATAATAATACGGCGCTTCATGAAACGGCATTCACTGTTTCGGTTGATTTATTGGGACATGGCTGTACAACGGGTATCTCCGCACATGACCGGGCAAAAACGATACAGGCACTGATAGATCCGCAAACCAAACCGGAAGACCTGGGCAGACCGGGACATATTTTCCCATTGCGTTCAAAAAAGGGTGGCGTACTGCGCCGGACCGGCCACACAGAAGCAACAACTGATCTTGCCCGCCTGGCGGGTATGGAACCTGCGGGAGTACTGGTGGAAATTATGAATGATGATGGAAGCATGGCCCGTTTACCTGAACTGGTGAAAGTGGCTGAAAAATTCAACTTCAAGCTCATCACCATAAAAGACCTGATTGAGTATCGCATGAAGCGGGATTCGCTGATCGAAGAAATTGTACGGGTTGATATGCCTACGCAATACGGCGACTTTAAATTGATAGCTTTCCAGGAAAAAAATACATCGAACGAACATCTTGCTTTAATAAAAGGGGAATGGGAAAAGGATGAACCGGTCCTTGTCAGGGTGCATAGTTCATGTTTTACCGGTGATATACTTGGCTCATTAAGATGCGATTGTGGCGAACAATTACATAAAGCCATGCAGATGGTTGAAACCGAAGGCAAAGGAGCTATTTTATATATGAACCAGGAAGGCCGGGGCATCGGCTTACTGAATAAATTAAAAGCTTATCGTTTGCAGGAAGAAGGAATGGATACCGTTGAAGCAAACCTGCACCTGGGTTTTCAAATGGACCAAAGAGATTATGGGGTTGGCGCCCAAATGCTGCGACATATTGGAATTACTAAATTGAGAATGATCAGTAATAACCCGAAAAAAAGGGTAGGATTGATTGGTTATGGCCTGGAGATCGTTGAAAATATTCCTTTGCATGTTGACTCGAACCCTCACAATGAAAAATACATGCAGACCAAACGTGATAAAATGGGTCACGAGTTCATGTAATTAATTCACGCAGTCTAAGAATTTATTTATTCATTTCCTTCAATCCCGGAAACAGGAGGCGGAGGTGCATTTTGTAACCTGGCTCTTTGGGCTTCCTGGTTTTTGCGTTTCAGCAATTGATCCAATGAATCAAACTCTTTGCGATAAGCGATGCTGGCTCCGGCACGTTTGGTTGTCCGGCTGCCTACGCTGGTTGTAAGGTAATCCAGGTTTTCCCTGTAAAAGAATGTGGCTCTTACGGTGCCTGATTGATTGATCAGCCATTCGGCAGTTATATCCGGTAAAAATTGAAAATTATATTGGGCACTGTTTTGCAATGGAACATCAAAGCCAGACCCAAAGGTTAATATAAACCGGTCATTAAAGAATGAACGGCCCACGGTGAAATTGAAATTTCCCTGGTTTATATCAAATGTGTTATTCTGGTTGCGGTCGAGCAAATTACGGTTATACAAAGAGCCACTAAGGGTAAACGTTAGATTTTCATCATTTTTAAAGATCTTGGTCAGAATTGAATTCAACTGCTTGTTGATCTCGTTAAAGAATATTCCTGAAAGTGTGCTGTAAGCAAATTCATTCAACGCCGTTCCAAAAGAACCTCCACCTGTGTTTTGAATGCTTTCTACATTAGCGAAGCTGTTGAACACAATCAAATAGGATGCTTGTTTATAAAGTTCATTTTGGTTTTTGACGATCTGTTGTATGCTAAATGATAATGAAGGATCGGTAATGGCCACACTATTTGGTGGAAATTCCAGCCGGAAATCAATAACCGGTCTAAACAGGTCTTCAGTTAAAGTGGCAACTACAAATACATCACCCCTTGCCCTTGATAAATTTGTATTCAACCCTAATGACATGGCCAGTGGTGCAAAACTTACATCTTCTGCGGTGTACTGTGCTGTTAATTTTACCGTGGCGGCTAATGGATCACCACTCCAGCTGATATAATTGCCAGAACCAGGTCTGAGTGTAAATGGTTTTTTGAAAAACGATTGAAAAGTAAATGTGTAATCACCCTGTTCAATATCAAATCTTCCCCGCATGGTCAATGGTTCAAAGGTGCCGGCACGGATGTTCAGGTTACCTTCTCCACGGCCATTGATCTCATCACCCGTTAAATCATCCAGAATGAATTTTACATTCAAATGATTATCTGCTGAAACATCTACATCATAAGTGATCTTGGAAAGATTTGTTTTTACATCTTCCTCAGTCATTTCCCGTCCGTATTTTCTTTCAACCAGGAAATCTGCTGTACCACTTTCCCGTGTTTCTGTGCTCCTGATGGTTATATATGAACTATCCTGCGTTGAAGCAGTTGCATCAATCTTCATAAACATGTCCGATTGCGGACCGATCAATGCAAATGAACCGGTTCCTTTTGCCCTGCCAAAAAACACTTCATTGTCTTTCACCGTTGTATTCAACAGTTCCATCGGTTGTCCGTCAACCCTTGCCGTAATGTCAAAGAACATATTCCGCCATGAATTGTGTTGGATGGTGCCGGTTAAAGTTGCCGTCCGGCCAAACTGGTCAACCAATTTTAGTTTGCCCAAATTCAATTCTGTTGGTTTCAATTCAATATCTGCATCGGGTATTTTATAATAAACCTGGGTAAAATTAACCTTCAGGCCGGCATCCTTTAATCTGCCCTTACCCGTAAACGTTAGTTCATTGAATGGGCCGGTTATATCCAGGTCGCCGGTAACAAATCCCTGTATGTCCGAAAAAAGATCGCCTAAAAATCTTTCCAGGATGCTCAGGTGAAAGGATTGCAATTTGGCCGTTATCCGGTTGTCTTTAAATCTCAGGCTATCCTTAAAATAAAGTTCCAGGTCAAAATTGATCTTATGTTCCGGATCCAGGTTAAAACCTTTTCCTCTTAATTCACCGGTTGTGTTGTTATAAGTAATATTCGCCTGTACCTGGCCGATAGAATCATCATCCATTCTTAACTGGTCAGTCAAAACATCTGCCGTGATATTCATTCTTCCTGTTGGATCTTCTATAAAAATATTACCTGAAACAAGACCTTCTACCCGGTTCTTCTTAATGAGGAATGGAGAAATATCACCAAGGTTTAATTTGCTGATTCTTACCTGCAGGTCATTCCAATCACCGATATCAGAAGGAACTGTATTGATCCTGATCTCCTGGTTACTTTCGGTTAATAATAATTCACCGGTTGCCACGCTACTGGTACGAAAAACTAATTCACCATTTTCGTGGATGGTCCAGGTTTTTCCATTTAGTACAAAGGTGGTTGGTTGAAAATTGATCTTTACACCATCACTAAAAGTTTGCACCTGTGCCGCGATCCTTGCATCATCAATACCCTGGTTGGCACTGGTTGTTAAAATAATATTGCTGATGTCATTTTGAGCCACTACTTCAAAATGGGTTTGTGGCAGGTTCAGGCTATCTGCAATAATCACATTATCTAAATCACCATTAAGCGTTAATTTTTCCAGGTCGCCGGTTGCTGTGATCCGGGCATTATTAAAAACATATTTCTGGTATGCAAACCTTGGAACATCTGCCTGCAATGAAAGCTGGCTGTTGGTGGTGTTCAACGAACCGCGGATATGACTAAAATTAAAACCCGACAAATTTTTGTCGATCAGTTGAATATATTCATCTACCAAATTGGTTTTAATATCAAAACTAAATGATTGGCGGGCAGGAATTTTTGCCGGTTGCCGGATGTAAGCGGGATAATATTTATTTAAAAACAGGGTGACGGTTTGGGGTAAATCCTGCAAATTAAATTCTCCTGTTACCGTAGCATCAAATTCATTGGAGATGGCTCTTAATGTTTTAACGCCGCCATCATAAGAAGAAGCCAGGTACAGGGAATCAAAAGAAAGGCGATTGCCATCTTTTAATAAAGAACCTTCACTTATTCGTGCCACACCGGAAAAGTTATCGATATTACTACCTGTAAAATTCAGGTTGAATTGTCCATTGAATGATAAATTATCTTTTGTCAGTTTAAGGGGCAACAGGTTTAATTTTTCCACATCGGCCACAAAATTGAATTTGGGAGTTGCTCCATTCAGATCCACGATTCCGTTCAGGGTCATTACTGCATTGGAATCGTTGATCTGGAAAAAACCATCAAACAGTTGTTTATTCAATGTTCCGTTGGTTGTAATGTTGCGGTAACGGTAATCATTAAATTCAAGGTGATTTATTTTTCCATCCAAATCAACCATCAAAGAACTCCAATTAAAGCCACGGCCTCTTACATCGCCTTCAAAACCGATATTACCTAATGTATTATTTTGTAAAAATGATCCCAGTTGAAAATTTGAGGTGGCAATATTTCCAGAATAAACCGGGATGCCGCCTTTGGGTAATTTCATATTGATATCACTGGTGATAGTTCCTAATGCTGTCTCAATAGTTCCAAAGGTTACAAAGTCGCGAACGAACCCGGTAAAGCTTCCATTGAATCGGACAAATTTTAATTTGTGAATGGCAGGCTGATTGACCTTTCTTAATGCAGGAACATAGGTAAGTGCATCTGCATAAGTGGTCCTGAATTCTTTTGCATTCAAATCAATGAATGTGAGGTCAACATCCGGAAGGCCAAACAAACTTGCATTGCCTTCAAAATATGTACTGCCGCCAGCCTGTACTACCAGGTCCTCTAACTTGAGGTCGTTAACAGTGCCTCTTGCATCACCTGATATTTTAATTTTTCGATTCCAACTTTTAATGTTTGGCGCAAAAAAAGCAATATCATCACTATCCAATTCAGCACCGCGTAAACGGGCTTCCATTTTTACATTGCGGATAAAATTATTCATATCCGCAAAATCATTGAAACGCAAAACGAGGTGATCTTTAATTACACTATTATTGGTTTGCAACAACAGCTCATTAAATTCCATGGCTTTCGGATGCACATTTACCCTGGATTCGAAATTGGTGATCTTTAAACCGCTGCGCTCTTCAGCATTTATTTTTACCAAAGCAGAAATGGTATCATTTCGCCAGTTTAGCGAGTTGATGGTGCCATTGATTTTACTAATTGATACATGCCTGGCATCAAAATGCGCCAGGGGCTCGGTATGGCCATTATCATTTTTGAAATGCCCATTCTCGATATTCATTCTATCTACATTGATGACCCAACCTTCGGGGTTCCATTGTAAAAGAGAATCGATATTTACCGGCAAGGGATCCGTTTCATCAATGATTGCCTTGGGCGTAGGATTTTTTTTGGGGTAATTAAATAATGCCACAATGGGATCTTTCAGGTAAAGACTGTTTACCTGCACTATGCGTTTGGCAAAATCTCCTTCTTTTGTATCCAGCCGCATGATGCCAACACTGAACATCATATTTTTCCCATTCCAGATATCTTTTTGAACAAAGACAACATTTTTCAGGTCAACATTTTTCAGGTTGAAATCTATACCTGATTCTTTTTTTTGCCCGGTCGATGCTGGTATAAAATAATCCAGGATGAAGCGATAGTTCCAAACCGAATCAGTCCGTTGAAGTTTTACGATGGCATTTTCCAGCCCCAGGTATTTAAGTTCAATCTTATTTTTTAAAAAGAACCAATCGGTAATATTCACCCTGACCCGCCCGGCATACAATAACGTATCTTCCTGCTGATCACGGATCATAACACCCTGCAAATTCATTTTATCAAAAAAACTAAAACCTACTTGTTTAATGCTGATCTGGGTTTTAAGGTCTTTGGAGAGTTTATTGGTTACCTGTTTTACAATCCAGTTTTGCCCCGTGGGTGTTTGAATGAATATACCCATCGCTATTATTAAGAGTAACAGGACTAAAACAACGCGGGCCAGTATATTCAGAAATTTTTTCAGTGGAAACGTATTATGAAATGTAAAAATAGATAATCAGGGCCTTAACACAAATTCGAACGCTATTTACAACAAAGCTTTAAGCAATTTTAATTTAAGTGATTGTT
>CAMPGG010000198.1 GCA_946885335.1 uncultured Chitinophagaceae bacterium | reverse complement strand
TAACAGAAGATGAAATATTAAAACAGGAAATTGCTAACACTGTTCAAAATGAACCATCAGAAGAAATTGAAATGGAGCATGATGAACAAACAAATATAGAAACGGCTGTTGAACATGAACCCACAGAACTAAATGCCGAAAAAAAAGAAGATCATTTTAGTATTCCGCATGTTGAGGATGATGAGGAAGAGGAAGATGAAGAAAGTTATAAAGAAGATGGTGATCTCCCCCACTTGCATATCCCTTCCTTAAAAATTGAACCATTAAAAGAAACAGGCAATGACCTTTTATTTGAACCCTATCACACGGTGGATTATTTTGCATCGCAGGGCATTAAAGAAAAGTCGGAAGGCATTCCAAAGGATCGATTCAGCCACCAGTTGAAAAGTTTTACCGAATGGCTGAAATCGATGAAAAAGTTAACGGATGATGGTATTGAAACGCAATTGGATGCCGGGTCTGAAGCAAAAGTGCAAACGCTGGCAACCCATAGTATTGCTGATACGGAGATTTTAACGGAAACAATGGCTGAAGTCTGGATAAAACAGGGTGATTGGCAAAAAGCAGCCGAAGTGTATCATAAATTAAGTTTGCAAAATCCCTCTAAAAGCCATTATTTTGCAGCCAAAATAAAAAGTTTAAACACGCATTAATATGACCATTTTATTTGTTATCCTTATTGCTTTGGCCAGTGTGGTTCTTGGATTCCTGGTTTTGGTACAAAATCCAAAAGGTGGTGGCCTGGCAGGAAATATAGCCGGATTCAGTACGCAGTTCATGGGCGTGAAACAAACGACTGATGTTTTGGAAAAAGGCACCTGGATTTTTGCCGGTGTAGTTGCAGTACTTTGCATTGTATCCACCATGTTTATCACCGGTTCTGGAAGTGGCATTGAGGATCGTACTGAAAAAATTGGTACGCCAGCAACTACTGCCCCACAGCAAACACCATCAAATCAAACAACTTTTCCAACACAGCCTGCACCAGCACAAGCAGATTCTAATTAACAACAAGAATTTACTTAATTATATAACCCTGTCTGTACGACGGGGTTTTTTTATGTAATTTGAACGCAGAAACCCAGACATATGAAAAAATTATTGCTCATTATTTTTTTATTGATCCTGGTTGCAGGTGCCTATCTTGGATGGATCTTTCTTGGACCTGCTACCGGATTTAAAGAGAATGAAAAATTTCTATACATTAAAACGGACAGTGCCAACAAAACAGCCGTCATGAAAACCATTAAAGAAGGAAACTATATCCATAATGTGAAGGGTTTTCAATGGCTGGCTAACCAAATGAAATACTGGAATAAAATTAAACCCGGCAAATACAAGATAGAAAAAGGTGAAAGCATGCTGGCAATAATCCGCCGCTTACGCAATGGACAACAAACCCCGGTTAACCTGGTGATAACAAGGGTAAGAACCAAAGAAAACTTTGCAAGGCTGGTTGCAAACAAGTTTGAATTTGATTCAACAGCCATGATGCATTTTTTGAATAATCCCGATTCGCTTGATAATTATGGTGTTAAACCCGAGACGGCTATGACGGTTGTTTTACCCAATACCTATACTTATTACTGGAACACGACTCCATCAAAAGTTTACCAGAAATTATATGATGAATCCCAAAAATTCTGGAATGATGACAGGAAGGAAAAGGCAACTCAAAAGGGACTGACAGCTCAGACTGCTTATATCTTAGCTTCAATAATTGAAGAAGAAACAAATGCAAAAACGGATAAACCCAATATTGCCAGTGTTTATTTAAACCGGATAAAAATTGGCATGCCCTTACAGGCCGACCCAACCGTTAAGTTTGCATTGAAAGATTTTGGTATAAAGCGTATTCTGCATAAACATCTTGAAGTAGAATCGCCATACAATACTTACCGGAACCAGGGATTGCCACCTGGCCCGGTTACCACTCCATCACTGGAAACCATCAATGCGGTACTGGATTCGCCACCCACGGAGTATATTTATTTTGTAGCGAACAGCGACTTTTCGGGTACGCATATTTTCACCACCAATTACAATGATCATTTAAAATATGCAAGAGAATACCAGCAGGCTTTAAACAGGCAGGATTCAGCAAGAAAAGCAAAACAAGCGGCAAACTAATGGATTGGTATACACATTACAGAAGGAAATTTATTACCTGGACGCCGATTAAAATGATCATTCGGAAAAGTAAAAAGATCATTTTGCCCGGTTTCAAAGGAATTCCTTTGTTTGATGTGGTAAGATTTCTTTTTCTCCAATTTAAAAAAACAGGCCTCAGTGAAAGAGCTGCCTCTATCGCATTTAATTTATTGGTGGCATTGCCACCCGCTATTATTTTTCTTTTTACATTGGTCCCTTTCTTACCAATTTCGCAGCAATTTGTAGAAGAACTTTTTGACCTGATCCGGGATGTGATTCCCTCTGGAAAGGATAATACTGCACTGATAACATTCCTGGATGACTTTCTGCGAAATCCGCGTAATGGTTTGCTGTCCTTCGGTTTTATTTTAGCGCTGTTTTATTCATCCAATGCGGTGATGGGCATCATGCGTTCCTTTGACCGGAACTATGCAGGCTTCAGAAAAAGAGGCATTATTCATAGTCGCATCACAGCACTCAAAATCACACTCATCCTTTTTTTAGTGGTGATAACTTCTGTGGTTTTATTGATTATCCAGGATTCTGTGTTGAGATGGCTTGGAATTGAAAGTATCATTATAGTTGAATTCATAAAAATTGTTAGGTGGATCGTCGTGATCATGTTATTCTTTGTCACCATTTCATTTATCTATCGCTATGCTCCCGCCGTTCATAAGCGCTGGAAGCATGTAAATGCAGGATCCATTTTGGCCACTTTTTTGATGATCACATTTACTTTCCTGTTCTCTATTTAAGTAAATAATTTTTCAAATTATAATAAGTTATATGGTTCAATTGGAACCATATTGATTTTAATGCTTTTGATATATTTTAATTCGTATGTACTATTAATAGGTTTTGAATTAAATGTAAGTATCAATGCATTGAAACGGGAGGTGGATGAACGTAAGGCTGCTGAAGAAATCAAGGCCAGGCACGAACATGCTCATGTGCCGGCTACTTCCTAAATAAAACTAAAAAATATATAAACGGCAAAAGTTTAGAAAAAACTTTAATGAACTTTAAGTAAACAAAACTCCTGGTATGAAAAAGATACTCATCGCTGTTCTTCCACTGGCAGCCATTTTATTTGTTGCCTTCAATACCATTAATGAATTACCTATTGGGGCCGTAATGCCTAAAGCTGATGTTAAGATGAAAGACATCAGCGGCAAGGAAGTTTCTTTAAAGGATGCAAAACAAAAGAAAGGTTTGCTGGTGATGTTTAGTTGTAACACCTGTCCATATGTTGTGAAGAATCAACAACGCACCATTGATATTGCATCTTATGCCAAAAAAAATAATATAGGTGTAATCCTTTTGAATTCAAATGAAGGTTCAAGAAATGGTGATGATTCTTTTGAAGACATGAAAGCTTATGCCAAGAAACAGCAATATTCCTTTTATTATGCAGTGGATAAAAATTCTGAACTGGCTGATGCATTTGGTGCTAACCGCACACCAGAATGTTTTTTGTTTGATGAAAATGACAAGTTAGTTTACCATGGTGCCATTGATGACAATCCATCAAATGCTTCGGCAGTTGAAAAAACGCATTTAAAAAATGCTATTGACCAGATGGTTTCCGGGAAAGATGTGGTGGTTAATAAAACCCGGTCTGTAGGATGCACAATTAAAAGACCAAAATAAAATCAGTTTACCATATTGAAAAGGTTTGCTTAAAAGCAAACCTTTTTTATTTTTTAAGCATGGAATGAATTTCCTCTTCCAATTGCTTTTCTGATATCTGGTCTTCAAAAAATTTTCTATACCCTGTTGCATTATTTAAAAACAAAGTGGCAGGGATGGCGCCTGACCAACTTTTGTCAATTCGCGGACAAAAAAGATCGGCATCCGTTTCATTTAACCAGGCTATGGGTGCTTTAAAATTATGCTTAGTTGCAAAATTGGTGATCCTTACGGGGTAGTAATCTTCCATATCCAGACTAACCAATAACAAGGAAACATTTCGGTCCTCAAATTCTTTAGTTTTCTGAATAAAGTATGGAATTTCTTCAATGCAGGGAATACAAAAAGTAGCCCAAAAGTTAATGATCATTGGATGCTTACTATTCCTGATCAATGAATCCAGTTGATCTATTTTGTAAGATGGAATGGTTTGTGCTTTTGCCTCAGTGATAAAAATGAAGAATGCAGCTAATAAAATACTGTATCTGAATAAATATTTAATCCTCATTTTTAATGACTACAAACAATTGGTAAACGCGAACTAAAATAAAAACCACTTTTGAATTAAGGTGTAACAGTTGCATAAACCACAACATCATTGAAGTCATGGTCACAATCTGATGTTGTCCTGTCTATATCTTCAAACCCAATTAATACTTTATTCTCTGAAGGATAGCTAATTAAAACAGCATGTTTTTTCAGCTTGGGATCTACTTCAGGATTCAGAACATCATTGGACAAGAAATGTACAGACTTATTATTAATTGTTTTTGTAGCAGGATTCCAGCCATCAACCAATATCGCAAACCCTATGGATGTTCCGGCATTAAAACTTCCAATTTTTACTTTGTCACCAGCTTGCAGGGGAGTTCCACTACCTGCGTTGGGAAAAACATAATTTATCTTTGTAATATCCTTTGGAGTCGCAGGAGGTTGGTTAGTTGGATAAGTATAATATACAAACGTATTTGCATAAGCAGTACCCTGAGAAACAAAAGTTATAAAAACTTCCGATTGTTGGGTAATGACAATATCTCCAATCGCTGAACTATTTAACAAATCAGGATTAGTGCTTCTTAAATCTACTTTTTCCGGAAGAGAGGAATTGATGAAAGAAATCAATTCAGAAGAAATCGGGTCCTTGGCTAATAAGTAATTGGGTTTTCCAACATCATCATAAGTTCCCAAAGGTTCATATGTAGTTTCATTAAATTCAACGGGACGTGTTACAGGTTCATCAGTTTTCTTTTCGCAGGCGCACAGGGTCAAAAGAAAAATAAATAATGAGGAATATATCGTTGTTTTCATAACCGGTAAAATTAATAATTTGATAGATAAATATAATAAGTGTTTTTGAATAATGCTAACAGGTGGATCATATGACTGGCAATATGACTGAAAGGTTGATTGCAGTTAAAATTATATTTTGAACTTCAATGATCATCAATTAATCCCCAATCATGCAAAAGTGTTTTCATTTTATTATTTGGTAGTTTGGGTTCATTATAATGCCCTGCCAGGTTTTTTTGCCTGTATGCCTCATAAAGTGTTACAGCACAGGCAACACTGATATTTAATGACTTAATCATTCCTGTTTGAGGTATAATGAAATTACCATCAGCATATGGGGTCAATTCACTAATACCATCCTTTTCATTACCAAAAACTAATGCCATGCTTTGGGTAAAATCAAGTTCATATAAATCTACCGAATCGTTAGCCAGGCAAGTTGTTAATATCTTATCGTAATTTTTTCTTAAAGCATCCACACAGGCTGCTGTTTCTTTGTACTGGTGAACGGTAACCCACTTATAGGCACCACTGCTGCTTCGATAACCCCAACGCTGATGGGGAGCTATTCGGGTGGTTAATACATATACATCCTGTATACCAATTGCATCACAACTACGCAAAACAGCTGAAATATTATGCGGATCAAAAACATTTTCCAAAACAACCGTAATATTTGTTTGCCTTTTTTTCAAAACATTTACCAGCCTGTTTTTACGCTCGGGTGTCATTTGGTAAATGATTTTAGATTGATAAGATTATTATTGTTTTAGTACCCGGATTTTCCCCGATTTAGCATAACTCCGAATTTTAAAGTGGCCCTGCGTTGCGTTGCAGGCTCTCCATATGCTGTATAACCATAAACCCCATATCCAAAACTTACATAAGGTGCACCGAACTTCCGGGTATCTAATGAAAATCCTACGCCTCCATAAGCTAAGACATGACCTTTTCGAAAATCGTTTTCTTTATAAATTCCATAACCGACTTCTACTGTTGCAAAAGGCGAAAGACTGGATTCATTTAATCCTGGGAAAAAAGTTGCTTTACCATATACAGGGATATAAGAATTAGGAAGGATAGGAATTTTACTGATACCAATACCAGCACCTAATGAAAAACCATTTAATATTTCAGTGTTTGCATTCATTTCAACACCATAACCCGTATGGTTAAATGTGCGATCGATGTAAACGGAACCTCCTGCTGAATACCATAATGTTGATTGTGCAGTCACCACAACAGGTAATAATAATAAAGCAAAGAATATTTTCTTCAAATTATAAGGTATAAGATCAAATACAAATGTAAGGTCAATACCTAAAGTATCCTATATCTATATGAAAATGTATTTTCATATAATTTACTTATACAAAGGCTGGTATGATATTTTAATAATGTTTCTTAATTAATCATCATAAAAACTTTATACTATGT
>CAMPGG010000197.1 GCA_946885335.1 uncultured Chitinophagaceae bacterium | reverse complement strand
GAGACTGAAGCCATGATGGATGGCAGTGATGCCGTAGCAGATTGGCCCATTCTCAATGCGTTGATGAATACAGCCGGTGGCGCTTCCTGGGTTTCATTACATCATGGCGGTGGTGTTGGTATGGGTTACAGCATTCACGCTGGTATGGTGATCGTTGCCGATGGTACAAAAGAAGCTGCGCATAGGCTTGCCCGTGTGTTGCGAAATGATCCGGGCATTGGCGTCATCAGGCATGCCGATGCGGGATATGAAATTGCAAAAGAGACTGCTAAACAAAATGATTTGGATATTCACCAGCGATTGAAGTAAATTTTTTACCAGTAGAATATGTAAATTATTTTTTATTGTTACAACTGCTATATAATTTGTAACCCGGTTAAATGCATTATTGAAATCCAAGCTGTAAAAAGGTAATGTCTTTTTATTCTCATTGATCCCAATCATATTCTAAATACCAGATTTCATTTTTTCGCTGTAATCAGCCACCAGCTTATATTAGCTAAAAATGATATGGCATAGTCCTTGTCTTAGAGCATCAAACTTCAACCAGTTTTTACAGATGCTGTTAAGAAGTACTATTATTTACCTTATCTTAAAATTTTCAACATGAAAAAAATCAGATTAACCCTGGCCGCATTGGCTATCTCATCTGCTGCATTATTTTCTTTCCATTCAGTTCAAACAACTTCAATTAAAGGCACAGCAACACCTGCAGAAAATGCAATCAATGCTTGGGCTATTTCAACAACTGATACTTTTAAAGTTGCTGTACAGAATGGTGCATTTGAAATTCCTAATGTTAAAGCAGGCACTTACACTTTAACGATAGAAGCTACAGAGCCATTTGTGAATACAACAAAAAATGATGTTGTTGTAACAGAAGGACAAATCACTGATGTTGGCGAAATCGCATTACAGCCTAAGCAATAAATTGCCTTCATCCTAATTGAAAATTCAAAAAAAGCCGCTTTCAGTAAAAGCGGTTTTTTTTATGTTTATCTCTTTTTGTTAGTTTAGAAATTGAAATTAACCTTTCAACAAACCAATTAATCAACTAATTCAATAACTTTATTTTCTTACGAAACACGCATGAAGAAATTTCTTTTAGCCATTTCCTTTTTATTGTCAGGAATAATAAGTTGGTCACAGGAGCTGAGCCAGGTAAAATTTACAGGCACTTCAACGCTTCAGTATTTTACATTTATAACTGACCAGGGTGTTCATATCCGGGTATCACCGGAAGGAAATATATTAGAATGGGGGATGGAGGAAAGATCAATCCGAAATGATAATTATTATGCGGCCAAACTGCAACCCTTTATGGGCAGAATTGATTACTACGGCTCGGAAGCAGACTCTATTACCAGCGGAAAAGTAAAAAGCATTGGCACTTGCTGGATCACCTATTACAATATGCTGGAAACGGAAGAAAAAGCGGGAAAAATAAAAACCATCGGCAGAAATACGCTGGATTATTACTCACGACATGAGAATGTGGCTATCCAGGGAAAGTTGAGATTGGTAGGAAATATGGTAATCGAATTTCATCCATCGTATGAAGATGAACTGGTACGAGGTAAACTTAAAGCCATTGGCAGCACACAATTTGTATATTATAACACCTTTGATGAAAAATTTTTGAAAGGGAAATTAAAAAGTATCGGGTCGGTTAATCTGAATTATTACGGTATCATGGATCGTAAAGAAATCTGGGGTGTGTTAAAGGGGCTAAACAGGCAAAACATCAATGGTATTACCTACATTTTAAGATAATCAACATTAGAGTCATAAAAAACCAGGATTTACTTTTAAGAAAATCCTGGTATTGGTAGCAAGTTTTTTATCTGCTAAATGTTAGTCATTTTACTGCACATGTACATCGGGGTTAGTAGCATTAAAAACACCGTCGGGATTATACTTCCAAACCCAGGCATGCAGCAGCCATAAACCAAACCCGGTGTGATAATTCCATTCATCATCCATGCCGGTAAAACCTTCCGGCGCATTTACAGATAGAGGAATAGGTATGGCATATTCAACAGCTACCAATTCCATATTACCATCTTCATCGTGATTGTATACCAGTATCTCAGGATTCCTGATATCAAATTGATCATCCACGTTTTCCATTTTCATGTAATGGTAACCCATGTTGGGCATTATAACATCTATATCTACATAGCCATCCTTTTCTGCATTTTTAAGGTGCTTGTATTTTGCTGTTGCTGCACGTGCCTGTTGCAATTCCCAGGCGGTTACTTTATCCAATCCGGAATATTGTCCCAGTGGATCAACCTGTGCAAGCATTTGTTTACTGGCTTTTGAAGCGATCCCTGTCTCTGGCATTTCATTGATTGCATCTTTTGTACAGCCAATAAATAGTATTGTAATCAGTAAAATCAATGAAAAAAAAGAAATGTTATGGAATTTAATAATTGATGATATCGGGTGTGTCGTTTTTGTATGCTGCATAACCAGCTGATTTATCTTTTTCATGGTAAAACTCCTTTTGTTGGTTTAGTTAATGATTGTTGATTGGAAAATTGAATTGGTTAAATGAAGTTTCCATGCATAGCTCCGCCAGGTTTGTATTAAACAAACATTTTTTTATGCTATATAGATACAGAAAAAATGAACCTGCTAGTTGGCAGTTTTGGGACTGATAATGCTGGCAATTTCAGTGATGGATGTAATGGGAAATCCGCCTTTTTTAGCATGTTCTCTTAGCAATTCCTCATTCTCTGCTTTGTAAATGCAATGAATTTTATTGCCATTAACGTAACTATGGATCCATTCAATCTTAGGACCCATCTCTTTTAAAACTGTACAGGATTTTTGAGAAATGCCTTTCAGTTCTTCTGCATTTAATTTACCGGCACCGGGAATATCTCTTTCAATTAAATAAGTTTTCATTGCTGTTTCTTTTTTTACCTGTGATTGATTTGATGTTGTTGCAGATTGCGCCATGGAGTTATAACCGGCAAACAATAACATGATTAACAGAAAGCTGAGTTGATGTGTGATGTGTTTCATGACATGAGCATTTAAAGGTTTTTGAATGTATTAAAGATACTATCCCGTAATGCCGGTGCTATGTAACAAATCATTCAATAAATGGTAAAAATGTGTCAGGGTTATGCATTAGGTTAGCATGTCCATATAGGCTAATGGGAGTAAACCGTATTTCTTTTTAAAGCATTTTGTAAAATAAGAGGGACTGCTGAAACCCGTATCAAACGTGATCTGCGACACATTGTATTGTTTGGTGCGCATGAGTTCTTTTGCTTTTTCCAGTTTGTATTCACTCAATAGTTCATTGGGTGAAAATCCTGATAATGCAAGTATCTTTCTATACAATTGGGATTTACTCATCGCCATGATCTGGCAATAATCTGTAACATTAAATCCAGGGTTTTGCCAATTCTCTTCCAGCTTATTAAATAATAAACTGAGCAGGCTTTCATCCTGTGGAGATAAAATCAATAATGACTCATCGTGGTTTTGAAAATGATCATCAGATGCTAATTCTTTTACTGCTGATGTAATTCCAAGCCGGTGGTTTTTTGAAATAAAACATAATCGTTTTGCCAGTTGAATCGTGTCGCCAAATAATCTTTCATTGGTAGTAACAGGTTCGCCACCATTGATCCCAATTCTTAATCCAAGCATTTCCCTTTCAGAATCTGAAATTTTTTGCTGAATCGATAATGCACAGGAAATTGCTTTGTTTGCAGAAATAAATGAAGCAACCAAACTTCGGCCTCCATGTTCAGCCTCTTGTCCGCTGAAATCCGAAAGTTCTTTTCTCACGTAATCTTTATACCTGTTTATTAATTCATTGGCTTTTGCTTTACCTAATTTATTTTGGAGTAAGATTGAGTCTTCAACAACCGTTACCATAATGATCCGGTACGATGGATCATTGATCAATTTTAGTCCGGTATCTGTTACCGGGGTTTCTTCAGGGTCACTCACCCTGCCTAAAAAAGATTCAACGATCGAGGTTTGTACTTCTATAATCTTGTGGGGTACCAATCCATGTGATTTATTGTGCAGCCCCACAACTACTTCTTTATCGGGTGCCTCAATCAAACAAAAAACATGACCGCGGGATTCATCAACCCAATAAGTCATGCATTTGCAACAATGTTCTTCTTCGAACATGGTATCCATCAGGTGTGCTTCTGCAACATCTTTGGCTTTTACACCTGGAAGAATATGCAGATCCATGTAAATAGGCATGTTTGAATTTTTATTCTATTAAAATAAGAAAAAAAATCAGCACTTTGAAAACTTACAATTACGGTTTAGCATCACTAATGATTCTTTTGCTGCAAACCATCTTAATCAAAGAATGATAAGCGGCATAATGTGCTGATTGGTCGCACAGTACCTATTCCAATAGCATTTAATTTTAGGGTGCACATTGCTAAATACAAAATTATCTATCATGAAAAGACATATAAGGTTTTTACGAATAATCATCATGATGCAGGCATACCTGTTTATTTTTCACCCTGGCACATCCGCTCAATTACTTCGTTTGCCAGATGGTGGCGTTAATTATAAATGCATGACCGGGAGACAGGTTGGTGTAACCGATATCACCATCCATTATAATTCTCCAGGTGTAAAAGGGAGAGAAGGAAAGATCTGGGGTACTAATATTGCCCCTTATGGATTTGAAGTGCTTGGATTTGGGTCAGATAAACCTTCACCATGGAGAGCGGGTGCCAATGAAAGTACCACCATTTCTTTTTCTACCGATGTTACCATTAATGGTAAGTCTTTAAACGCCGGAACTTATGGTTTTTTTATCGCAGTTTATCCTGATTCAAGTTTGCTGATCTTTAATAAAAATACTAAAGGCTGGGGCAGTTATTTTTATGACAGTACACAGGATGTGTTAAGGGTGAAAGCTATTCAGCAAAAGAATATTAAAGAAAGCAAGGAAAGGCTGGAATATACTTTTAATAATCAAACGGCTAATTCAGTTGAAGTTGCGTTGGAGTGGGAGAAATGGCGTATACCCTTTACCGTTAAAACCGACCTGCTTCAGACCACACTGGCTTCTGTACGTTCTCAAATGAGTGGTGCCATGGGTTTTGATACCCGTAGTCTGGAAGCAGCTGCCGCCTGGAGTTTGGCAAATAATATAAATTATGAACAAGCATTAAACTGGATCAATTCAGCTACAAATCCAAACCTCGGGGCTGTTAAATCTTTTAGTGCCTTATCTGTAAAGGCAGGATTGCTTGAAAAACTAAACCGCAAAAAAGAAGCAGATTCCCTGATGAATGTGGCCCTGGAAATAGCTACTCCTTTTGACCTGCATGGTTATGGCCGCAGGCTTTTAACTGAGAATAAAATACAAGAAGCGATGAAAGTCTTTGAGAAAAATTTTCAAAAACAAAAAGGTGCATGGCCAACGCAGGTTGGCATGATGCGAGGTTATTCAGCACTGGGTGATTTTACAAATGCATTGAAACATGCAAAACTTGCATTACCACAAGCCCCGGATGAAGGCAACAGGAAAGCACTGGAACAAGCCATTCAAACACTTTCTTCCGGTAAGGCATTATAACATATTGGTCATCTGAATTTATCAACTTTTCAACCAATCAACCGCCTGCCTTATCTTTAATTTATGCAAAAAATCAATTGGGGTATCATTGGTTGTGGTGATGTTACGGAATTAAAAAGCGGACCGGCATTTAATAAAGTTGCTGATAGCGCATTAGTAGCTGTGATGAGAAGAGATGCTGCCAAAGCTAAAGATTTTGCCGCACGTCACCAGGTGCCTTGTTGGTACAATGATGCAAAACAACTCATTAATGATTCAGCGGTCAATGCCATTTATATTGCCACACCACCTTCTTCTCATTATGAATATGCAATAGCGGCAATGGAAGCTGGTAAGCCAGTGTATGTTGAAAAACCGATGGCGCTCAATTTTGCTGAATCAAAAGCAATGGCTGAATTTGCCGTTAAGCAAAACGTAAAAATGGTGGTGGCTCATTACCGGCGACAACAACCAGTTTTTAAAAAGATAAAAGAAATGCTGGATGAAAAAGTAATAGGGGATGTTAGATTTGTAAACCTGTTATTTATCCAGGCTGCGCTTACTCCCGCTGAACTTGCAGTGCCAAAAACCGCCTGGAGAGTGGATCCGGAAGTCGCAGGTGGTGGATTATTTCATGACCTTGCGCCGCACCAACTTGACCTTATGTATTATTTTTTTGGTGCAGTGGAAAAGGTTAATGGTGTTGCCATAAACCAGGCCCGATTATACAATGCTGCTGATATGGTTGCCGGCCAAATTTTATTTTCAAATAAAATTGTTTTTACTGGTAGCTGGTGCTTCAATGCCATAACCGAAGCAGAAAAAGATCATTGCGAGATCATAGGATCAAAGGGAAAAATTGAATTCAGCGTGTTTGGTAAACCAGAAATTTTACTTACAACTAAAGAAGGAATAAAAACATTTGTATTTGACAAACTATTGCATGTTCAACAACCGATGATAGAAGCAACAGTAAAATATTTTTTGGGTAAAGGAGCTAATCCTTGCAGAGGAGAAGATGGGGTCGAAGTAATGCGCATGATGGATTTGATTACAGGAGTAAGTGTTGATTAATTTTTAGATTTTTTTTTGAATCAATATAATATTC
>CAMPGG010000196.1 GCA_946885335.1 uncultured Chitinophagaceae bacterium | reverse complement strand
CAAGAGTGCCCCGAGTCAAATCACAAAACCGGTCTCGGGGTCTTCGACGACCCAGCGGAAGTTTCCTAGTAGCATTTATGCCTGGCTCATCATAATTTCTTCATCGCGGACAGGTACTGTTTCAATTCCGGCTCTTTTTTTCTTTTTTCGTGTGCGGTTGATCCACATGATGGTACCTGTAATGGGGAAACTGGCACCCAGCAGGCAAACAATAAATGCGATGATTTTTGATGGCATGCCCCAAATGCTGCCGGTATGCACCGGTTTAAAAGTGGATCGTACCCGGGCGCCGAGATTACGATCTGCAAAATCCATTTTGCTTAACAATTTTCCTGAATACTGGTCCAGGTATAACATATCCGTAGCTGATTCATGCACCGCATTATTTTTTAGTACGGATACATTCATGGTGCCAACAGAATCTTTAGGAACTGAAACATTATAATATTCGGCATCGGCAGCATGTAAAAATGCAGTTGCTAATGCCTGGTCGAATGAAATGGTATTTGCATGAGCCAGGTAAGTGGATGCGGGTGGTGGTGGCGGCTTCATGGATGAATTAGTGACTTTATATATGCCTTTGTTAAACCATTCGAAGGACCAGGCTAACCCGGTAAATGCAAAGATGAAGAGTAAAATAGAACTGTAAAATCCGAGTACGATATGCAGATCATGGTTGATGCGCTTCCACCCTGCGGACCATTTAAGCGTAAGCCTTTTTTGCAGTATTTTTTTTGTTTTGGGCCACCATAGTATGATACCCGTTAGGATGATGAAAAGAAAAATCAGCGTGGAAATGCCAACGATTAATTTACCGATGCTGTTTTGTCCGCCAAGCAACCAGCGATGCAATGCAAAGACGGTATAAAAACCGGTTTCGCGGTAATTGTATTTATCGAGGATGTCGCCCGTATAGGGATTTATAAAAATGGTATAACCGGGTTGTCTTTCGGGCGGACTTTGTTTTTTACCCAGGGGTTGTGAACTTGTTGCACTAGTTTCTTTTTTTGCGGCTGGTGTAATGTTGATCTCTGCAGATCGTTCAGGGTTACCATATACTTTTACATTATTGATTTTGGCGCCGGCAAATGCCAGTTTCACTTTGCTCACCAGGCTGTCAGCCGAAAGTTTATTTCCTGCATGGCTAACATAATACCGATCCTTATTGAATGCCATTTGCAGGTCCTTTTCAAAAACCAGTATGGCGCCAGTTAAGCAGGCAATTAAAATAACCAATCCTGCAGCTAAACCCAGGTAAAGATGTATGCGGCGAAAAAATACTTTCATAGTTTATAAAGAGAAATCAAAACAGCTGGTTAATAAAACGGTAACGGGAATAATTGCTTACGAAAAAGGGAAAAAAGTCAAAAGTCAAAAGTTAAAAGTTAAAAATCCTGTTTTCGAAAATGCTTCTTGGCTGTGCAGCGTGATTAAGCATTTTCATTTTTCGTTTTGAATTTTGAATTCAAATTCAAAATTTGTAAGAAAAAGTTGCTACCACCTGCCTCGGTTCAATGGGGTTGATGCTGTTATCATCATGTGCATTGTAACTGAGCTGGTCAAATAAATTAGACACTTTTAATCTTACACCAAAAGTTTTAGATGTATAACCTGCATTGATATTGGCAATGGCATAATCAGGCAAAGGCATTAATTTATTTGTATTGTTTGGATTGTTGGTTGGATTTCTTCCTGCCAGGCGGTCGCCTGTATAAAAAGCGCCGGCACCAATATAAAATCCTTTCAACCTGGAATCTTTATTAAAATGATAAAATACACTGGCATTGGCTGTATGTGCAGGATTATACCGCAGCCTGTCGCCTTCTTTATTTCCATTTACATTATTGCCATTTACACCTGTATAACGCATATCATTATAGCTGTAGCCCGCAACGATATTAAAACCATAAAACGGTTTGGTCATTATATCCAGTTCAATGCCTTTACTGGTTGTTTCGCCTGTTAATTCCTTGATGTTGCTGCTATTGTTTGGTGTAACGCCATCTGCCAGGTAAAGCGCAGTTTGCGAAAGATTGCTGTTCACAATTTTGTAAGCAGTAATATTTGCAGAAACGGCACCATTAAAAAAATCATTTTTCAACCCCAGTTCAAATTGGTCGATGATGGATGGTTTAAGTGCCTGGTCATATACATCAACACCGGTATTCACCGTGAAACTATTGGTATAAGACGCGAATAAGGAAGTCCATTTCCATGGCTGGTAAACGATACCTACCCGGGGACTCCAGGCACTGTGAACAGAACCATTTATACTTCCTTTGGTACCCTTTGCCACGGAATCCACGACAGCGGTTTGATTTTCCTGGTAAGTATACCTGGCACCGGCAAGCAGTTTAACATTGGGAAGCAGGTTTACCAGGTCCTGGAAATACATACCATATCGTAAAATGGGCGATGTGGTTAACCGGTTGATGCCCAGGAAAGGAATATCACGGTTACCACTAAACGATAACGGGTCAAAAACATTGATGGTATCATACATGTTTTTATTCCCCGCTGCAGGGTTGGCATAAGCATTAAAAGCTGTTGCGGTTGTTTTGTATTTATCTACATCGCCACCCAGTAATATGTTATGCTGCACATTACCGGTCTTTAATTTTGCATGCATATCCAGCGAGGCAAAATAATAATCCTGGTTTGTTGCCGATTTTTGCAAACCCCTGATCCATTGGCCATCGGCAGCAACCGGCTGCCCGGAAGCATTCGGACGATTGGCGCTAAACATTTCATTTTGAAAATTTTGATAAGATGCTAAACCACGTAATTGAATTTTTTCATTTACTGTATGGGTAATGGTAGCTGTAGCAGTGGATTGTATGGTATTGTAATAAGCCCAGGGAACATTCAAAAACCTGGATCGGGGCACATCAATCAATGTGTAGTTGATTGCACCAACACCAAAATCGGGTATACGATCATCCTTCAGGTAATCACCTTCCAGTAAAATGGTTGTTTTTTTCCCTGCATTAAACAGTAAAGAAGGATTGAAATATAAACGTTCGGATGAAACAACATCCCTGAAACTTCCTGCCTTTTCATAGCTGGCAATTAACCGGTAAGCGGCAATTTTATTTTTAGCCAGGGGGCCATAAATATCAAAAGCAGGTTTATACAAATCATAACTGCCAGCCCGGAAACTAATTTCACCTCCCTGTTCAAATTTTGGTTTTTTGGTTACGATATTTAAGATTCCACCTGCACCAACATTGCCATATAAAATCGCATTCCCTCCTTTTAAAATTTCAACCTTCTCCACCGAACTGAATTCGGTTTTGATACTGCTGTTGAAACGGGCGCCGTTTTTAAAAGTATTATCGCTGCGGAATGAATATCCTCTTGCAGCAATTTCTTCCTGGTAGCCACCGGTTGTTCCCATGATGTAAACACCATTTACATTCTGCAAGGCATCGCCCAGGTTTTGAACCTGTTGTCTTTCCAGTATGGCCCTGTCAATAATGGTAATAGATTGAGGAATATCCTTGGGTTGAACAGGCAATTTACCAATGGTTGTTACCTGCTCATTCAAATTACGGCCGGAAGTCACCATTACATGTTGAAGTTGCTTAGCATCTTCTGCTAAAACAAAATTCATTTGTGTTACACCTTCTTTTTTTACATTGATTTCTTTTACCTGCGTTTGCAGTCCGACCATGGAAATTTCTATGGTATATAACCCGGGTTTTATATTGGATAAGAAAAACTGCCCGTATTCATCGGTGGTGGCAAATTTATTTGTTCCTTTTAAAGAGATGTTTACAAATGCGGCCGGCTGGTTATCTGTGGTTGTAACTTTTCCGCTTATTAAACCGGCAGGATTCTCGGCGGTATATTCGTTACCTGGAATTTTTTCTATAGAATTTGTTTGAGAATATCCATTCAGAAAAACAAAAATCAGCAGCGGTAGTAATATATTCTTCACAATTTTATTTTTTGCAAAGAGATATTAATATGGCTGATTAATGATTCTGTAACGGGAACAATTCCTTACGAAAGAAGGAAAAACAAGGCAAGGTCAAAATTTAGAACTCTTGTGCCGATCATACTTTCCTGTTTCAACTTGGTCTCTGACAAAATAAAGGATACCTTCGCAGGAATGAATACATGTAATTATACAGGGCAAAATTTCTCCGGCATCAATATTATTAAAATTGATGTAACGGAACTTTTGAACCAAAAAATGTACTTCTTCTCCAACTTCAAAGACTTCAACAGTTAAACCCCGGCACGGTAATGATACCGGCACGGGGATCCTTTTTTTATAAGGTCATTTTAATTTTTGGTTTAACGAATAGATCATAGATCCATCTTTCGGCAACAGGCCATCACATGTTGTCATAACCTAAGTTGTTTGCCCGACATGGAACCGTCTTTTGCATGAAAGCAGGACACTATTTTCTGTTGAACCAAATAACTATACAGGCACATCTCATGGCCTCACTATTCATTATTTAAATACAATAACAAAATGGAAAATACTTTGAAGAGAGAACTGATAATTTCTAAAAAAGATCATGATAAAATGAAGCAGTACTTGCAAACAAACAGCATGGATCTTAATTATGACAGGGTACAGGCGGCTAGACTTACTGAAAGACTTAAATCTGCACATGTTGTAAATAATAACGAGTTGGACAGGGGTACAATCGGATTGAATTCCACCGTAACCATTCGTTATACCATTGCCAGGCTCAATCAAACACACACTCTATGTTTACCGGGTGATGCTGTTCATAGAAATGATAATTTATCGATTATTTCTCCACTTGGCATGGCTTTACTGGGAAGAAAAAAAGGTGATTCATTTACATTAAGAACGGCAAGGGGTAACCGAATTTATACGATTACTGAAGTTTACAATCCAATTGACTAAAGTATCAATCCATTAACATCACACATTAATCCTTTACCTTAAAAAAAGCCGTGAATTTTTTTCACGGCTTTATATTTTTATTTCACTATCACTTCGTCAATAAAAATATGCGTGGGCTGACCAGTACTTTCGTGCCATGCAGGCAGGTTGCCGCCGGTTTTTGCTTTCACCCTGATATATCTTGCAGTTGCTTTTACCTTCACACCTAACTCCTGCACAACCGGGCCTTTTTCATCCATTGTAATATTATTCTGCACAATCGTTAATGGTTTATAATTTTTTCCATCATTGCTGATTTCAAAAATCACTTTATCGGGATAAACGATCCATGGACTAACATCCTGCAACACATGCACGCCAACATAATTAACCGGCCGAATTTTTTGCAGATCGATCACCGCTTCAAAATCTTTGGCAAAATAACTTTGCCATTCACCGGTTTTCCAATTGGTAGTTCCAACAATGCCGTCAATCAATGCGTCTTTGCCGCCAGCTGTGTACATCGGGTGCACTTCGCTTAAAACAGTAATTGTTCTGTCCGAAGGCACTTTATAAAATGTTTGTTTCACTATGGCACTCTTAACACCTTTGTTTTCCGCATAAAAATGCACATCGGAAGTTTTATCTACCACAAATGGTTTTGTATACCGGATAAATTCATTTGATTTTTTATCTTTTTCTGCCACACTGTAAAAAATAGCCGCGTCTTTATCCAGGCTTTTCATCACTACCGGCAGCGTGGTTTTAAATTTATTTGTATTCATTTCAAAGAAAGGGACCGCAATAAAATTTTTGTCATCAACACTTGTAACTAAAATTTCATTTTCTTTGGTGCCTCTTATTTTATTGGGTTGATGGCTCATTTCAAAATGCAATTCACCACCGTTTTCCAGGTCGGTATGTTGAATGAAATTATTTGCATGCGCTTTTCCATTTAACATCACTTTGTTCACATAAAAATTTTCCGGCTTTTTGCCAGATGCTTTTACAGTAAAAATTTTTCCATTTTCCAGGTGAATTTTTACTTCATCAAACAATGGCGATCCCAATGCATAAACGCCACTTCCCGGAGTAACCGGGTAAAAACCCATGGCACTTAATACATACCAGGCACTCATCTGCCCGCAGTCTTCATTGCCAATTAGACCATCGGGTTTATTGGGATAAAATTCCGAACAAATCTGGTGCACCAGTTCCTGTGTACGCCAGGGTTGACCGGCATAATTGAAAAGGTAGGCCATGTGGTGGCTGGGTTCATTACCATGTGCATATTGCCCGATCAAACCGGTAACATCAGCCTGGTCACGGCCACTGAGTGATGCGGTTGTGGTAAACAATTCTTCCAGCTTTTGAGCGAATCTTTCTTTACCACCATACAACTTTATAAGTCCTTCAATATCCTGCTGCGCGGAGAATGAATAATGCCAGGAATTACCTTCGGTGAAAAAATTATTCACCTCTGTTGCATTAAAAGGAGAGAACCAGAAACCCTGCACTTTACCACGTATATGCATAGACGAAGGATCAAAAAGGTTTTTATAATGTTGTGAACGCAGCATATATTCGTCATACACTTCATTATTCCCCAACCATTTTGCCAGTTGCGCAATACACCAGTCATCATAAGCATATTCCATGGTTTTAGATGCGCTTTCATGATCGTTATCATTACTTACAAACCCTATGTTTTCATATTGCTTTAATCCAAATCGATCGCTTTCCGCATAATCCGTCATGGCTTTCAATGCCAGTTGTGCATCAAAACCGCGGATGCCTTTTTGGTATGCATC
>CAMPGG010000195.1 GCA_946885335.1 uncultured Chitinophagaceae bacterium | reverse complement strand
TCAACTATTCCCTGATAATAGCATTGCCAACAGCGCATTCTAGGCAGCGTTTATAATTACAATACTCATTTTTCAATTCGATAAGCGCCTGCGAATCTGCGGCACTTAAATTTTTTATTCCCAGTTGCTGGTAACCGTTAGTAATCGTGTTATTTTCCGCCACACAGGATTCCAGCCATTTTAAAGCCTTCTCTTTATAAATTTCCTGTTGATGATACCGGCCGTAAGCATACATGACTGGTGCCATCGTATTAATAATGATATTGTTGATCATTGACCGGCCAAGGTTCTTTGGTTTAAAACTGGATTGTTCATCCAGCCTGTAATGGTAATGCCAGTAATCGTTGGCTGTAACATTTAACCATTCCATTATTTCTGCTGCGTTTTCAGCTTCTTTTATTTTTGAAAAAAGGTGTGATGAATGATGAACAAGCATAGCCAGCTGGGCCAGCCTGATAGTGGGAAAATTTCCCGGCCGCATTCTTAAAAACATAGGAGTTATGTGTATGGGCTGCAATTTGTATTTATGCTTAAGAAATGCATATTCTTTATTGAGCATAATTGCGTAATCCTCTATGGAATGTTCACTTAATAATCCTGCCTGGCCGAGCAACAATGCTTCCAGCTGAAGGAGATTATTTTTATGTTTTGCCAATATTTTTAAAGGAATACTGCGGGCTATTTGTTCAAAAGCTTCAGCGTTTACACGGGCTCCAAAATTCTTAGCCAGCAACCACCAAAAAGCATCTTCCCAATTATTATTTGTTTGGTGTAAGAATGCAAATACAATTTCGGCTTTACGGGTTAATCTTTCCGCCAGCAACCGGTCAAGCCATGCTTGCCAGGTTAAGTTTCTTACTTGCGCAATGGCATTTTCGCAAGGAATGAAGGATGTTTTTTCCATCCATTCCTGGTATTTTAAAATTAAATGGTTGCTTACTCTTTGGTGCAATTCAATAACGGGAATGTTTAGTTGCTTTAGAGGTTCATCATCCTGCCAAACTACATGCAGGATAACATTATTATAGTTTTTATCGGTGTGATGACCATGTTGGTGCCATAGGGATGTTTGTAAATGCAGTTCAATATTTCCGGCCCAGGTAGTACCATCAATGAGCATTTTAGCATCTGTAAAATCGGGTCCCTGGTGTGTGTTTATTGTACCGGGGTGAATGATCTGCACTTTTTCGCCTGCAGTGGTTTGCAATTCACTTTTATTAAAATACTGGAATTGCCAGATATACTGTAGCAGTCGTTCGGTCATAAAGGAATGAAGGTTTAAAGCTTCTTAAAAGATACATCATTCCATGAATCCTGAACACCAAAAAATATAAATTAATGATCTTATTCCCCGCCTGTTTGCAGGTTGTTTAATTCTTTGACCACTCTACTTACGGGCAAACCCATCACGTTGTAAAAATCCCCCTGCACTGATTTAATTCCGACCACTCCTATCCATTCCTGGATAGCATAGGCGCCAGCTTTATCAAACGGTTTGTATTTGTCAACGTAAAATATGATCTGTTCTTTTGTTAATTTATGAAACTCCACCTCCGTAGAATCTGCAAATACAATTTCATTTCCATTATTCAGTATGCATACGCCTGTAATTACTTTATGTTTTTGTCCTGATAAGGCTTCTAAAAAAAGGATGGCCTCTTCCCTGTCTGCAGGCTTACCCATGATCTTTGCATGTAAAACAACCAATGTATCTGCCGCCAGGATAACAGGTGATTCATCTAAATCCTGCTGAACCGTTATCGCTTTTTGTCTTGCAATATGAATGGCTACTTCTTCTACCGGCAAAGCAGGTGGAAAACTTTCATCTGTTTCCTTTACAATTATTTCGAAAGGAATTTCTGCCCATTCAAGTAATTGTTTTCTGCGGGGTGATTGAGAAGCAAGAATAATTTTTTTCATGCGTAAATATTAACTGAATGATACCATTTGGAAGTTGGCAAAAATCTTCGTTTTCATTTGATATAATTTACTTCCTGATTTTAATTCTCATTCATACATCAAAGATAAAAACCAAAGAATACCATTGATAAAATCCCTGTTAGCATGACAAATTTGGTGCGGTTACTTAAAATATGAAATTCATTGGAGGATGAGGATTTAAATAACCTGGAAAATATATTGATCAAAGGAAGTATGATAAATAAAATGCAATAAATAATCGGCACCCACCAGCCATAAGGCAATGTATATGCCTGGATAACCACTAACATCAAAACAAGAACGATCAGCCAGACAGCTACATAAATCTTCGTTGCATTTACGCCCCATGCAATAGGCATGGTATGGCAATTATATTTTGCATCACCCGGCATATCTTCCATATCTTTTACAGCTTCCCTGATCAGCGAAATAATAAATGCGAATGAGGCATAGAGAATAGTTAACCTGAAAAATTTTGCCTGTCTTTCCAGGTCGGCTGCAGCAATAACTTCTGTAATATCAATTTTAGAAAAGTAAATAACAAGAATGGTCCATGCAGTCAGCAATGCAATAATGATATTCCCGATCAGCAGGCTTTTTTTATAAGTGGTGGAATAGATCCATAATAAAACAACTACGGCTATATTAGCTACTACCAAATACCATTTTTCAAAAAATGGCAAAGCCAATGCTGTCAATACAATTCCAGCAAAACTCAGGATCATGTGCCATGCGATGGCCCAGCGGCGATGAATGACTTTATCCACCACAATTTTGCCGGGCTTATTAACCTGGTCGATGTTGACATCAAAATAATCATTGATGATATAACCTGCTGCAGCAATCAGGACCGATGCGGCAACAAGTAAAAAAAATTGCTGTGTGTCACCGGCAGGGATATCGCCCCGGAACAGCGGGTAATAAATACAGTATTGAAAAAGTATTTGGGTTAAAGCAATAAAAAAAAGGTTAGGCAGTCGTACAAGGCGTAAAAAGGCTGCGATCAATCTCATTCAACAAAATTATTGGTAAAAAAACTTAAACTGCCAGATGATTAAAAACACTAACGGGATGCAACAGTAGTTGTAAAATGCCAGTGATCGTTTTGTCTTAAAACCTTTTCGATCACATCCCTGGCGCATCCGCCACCACCCGGGAATGGTGAAATATATTTTGCAATTTCCCGGATCTCAGATACTGCATCCGATGGACATGCAGATATACCAGCAATTTGCATCAGTTCCATATCGGGAATATCATCACCCATATATAAAACTTCCTGCCAGTTGTTTTCATGATCCTGTAAGAGTTTTACCAGCAAACCTTTTTTATCATGTACAGACATGTGAACCTCCTTTACACCCAATTTTGCAAGTCTTTCTTTGACTGGCTCACTATTGCTGCCTGATATAATTAAAACACGATAACCTTTTAAGACCGCCATTTGTAAAGCAAAGCCATCTTTGATATTCATGCGCCGCAATTGCTGGTCTCCGTTAAAAACGATCACGGTACCATCCGTAAGTACACCATCAATATCAAAAACAAAAGTTTTAATTCTTTTAAATTGATCCAACAGGTTCATGCGAAGTTTTTAAATAAAAAAATCGAAGGTAATAACAAAAGGTGAGTTGATTATTTCCTTATTGAATGGGAACAGTGAGTTCTACCGATCCGTAATCATCTGTCAGCAAACATTGACAAGCTAATCTTGAATGAGGTTTAGGATTGTTTGCATTCTCAATAAAATGTTTTTCTCTTAAAAAAACATCTTCCAAACATTCGCCACCTTTCTCAACATAAATATGGCAACTGCTGCATGCACATACTCCACCACAATCATGTTTTATTTCAATATGATTATGTAACAGCACATCCAGTAAACTTTGACCTTTTGTAATTTTCTTCAAGGTTACAGCGGACTTACCAGGCTGTTCAAAATGTATGGTGATTTTATTTCCCTTTTTTTTAAACACACTGATTCAATTTGAAAATTTAATTCCAGTTTTAAAAGATTTGTCTTCACTGATCTTGCGGGTTAAATAGCGGTATACATCCTGCATTGCGGGGTATGCAGATAAAAGATTTTCATGTTTCTGTATTGTTTGCTGATCTCCCCGCATGGCAGGACCTGTTTGCATTTCCGATGGCGAATGATATTGCAGTTTGTATGCCGTTTCCTTTATCAGCGGAAGCAAATGATCAAATGCAAGATTTTCGTTTTTGCAATACGTTTCGGCAAGTGTATACATATAATTGGTGAAGTTGTTGCAGAAAACGGCCGCTACATGAAGTTTCAAACGTTCCTCATCACCGGAAACAGTCACCTGCGTTGAAATGCTTTTTGCCAATGCATGAATTTTTTCCAACGTTTCTTCATCCCCCGCATCAATATGAAGCGGAACTTCAGTTAGCGGTTCCATTTCCTTCCGCAGTGATTGCAAAGGATAAAGCACACCATAATGGGCTGACGCATTGTTCAAAACATTTTTTGAAACCGCACCCGCAGTATGCACTAATATTTTATCTTTTACAGGCAGGTTTTTGCTGACTTCTTCAATAGCATCATCACTAACAGCCAAAAGATATAATTCAGCTCCCGGATCTAATTCGTTAAAATCGCTGATGGCTTTGGATGATAATAGAGTAGCCAGTTCTTGTGTTGCTGATTCATTCCTGCCCAATACCTGCAAAATTTGGTGACCAGCTAATTTTAATTTCTTTCCTAAAACGGTAGCCGTGTTGCCCGTACCGATGATCACTATCTCCATGAAAATTTTAAAATTTAGTTTGGGTAAAATCACAACCAGTAAGTTTGTAAATATAAATGAAAATGAAAGGGCAAGTTTTCTATGACTCCAGCACAAAGAATCGTTTTAAAATATTACCGCGGTAAGCTGAAATTATTGTCTTCTATTTCCAAAAAAAGGGCAGCCAAAGCCGCCTTTAAATTATTCTGTACGCCGCAATACAGGAACCTGAAAAAATTGCCACCCATTTTTGAAAAATCGGAAAAGATCCGCTTCAATTTTGACAGTTACCGGATACAGGGTTACCGCTGGAATGAAGGCGCACCTAAAAAATTATTAATTCTCCATGGCTTTGAATCTTCGGTGGTAAATTTTGACCGGTATATCAAACCATTTATTAGTAAAGAATATGAAGTGCTTGCCTTTGATGCGCCAGCAAATGGCAGAAGCAGCGGTAAGCAAATCAATATCCTTATTTACAAAAGATTTATCAAGGAGATCATTAAAAGCTATGGACCGGTAAATACATTCATGGCCCATTCTTTGGGAGGGCTTGCTCTTTCCCTTGCATTAGAAGATTTAAAACATGACGAAGAAACCAAAGTGATCTTTATAGCGCCAGCTACAGAAACAAGTACTGCCGTTCAATCATTTTATCAATTTCTACGGCTGGATGAAGGCGTGCAAAAAGAGTTTGAAAATTATATACATAGTATTGATGGCCATGCTTCAAAATGGTATTCCATTAGCCGGGCCATTAAAAATATTAAAGCTTCTGTTCTATGGTTTCATGATGAAGAAGATAAAACCACGCCATTTGCAGATGCTAAAGAGGTGATGGATGCAGCCCCTGCCAATGTTCAATTTGAAATAACCAAAGGTTTGGGTCATAGCCGGATTTACCGGGATAACAAAGTAAAAAAGCAAATCATTGATTTTGTATAAACAGTTGATTTTTTCATTCCTAATTTTCTTTTCATGGCAAAAACTTATTTAGCATTAGGTGATTCATATACGATCGGGGAAGCGGTTGCTATGCATGAAAATTTTCCTCACCAGTTGGTAAAAAACCTGGCAGACCAGGATATATTTTTTGAAGCGCCATTGATTGTTGCCCAAACCGGCTGGACAACTGCTGAACTGATGGATGCCATCAACCAAAAAGCCATTAAACCACCTTTTGACCTTGTTACTTTATTGATTGGGGTAAATAATCAATATCGGGGTTTAGATATGAATGAATATGAAAAACATTTTGAAGAACTGTTAAACCAGGCAATTGTTTTTGCCGGGGGAAATAAAAATCATGTAATCGTGATATCGATTCCGGATTGGGGCGTTACGCCTTTTGCAGCCGACAGGGACAGGAATACGATTTCGAAAGAAATTGATGCATTTAATAATATAAATAAAAAAATCTCAAAAACTCACCAGGTTCATTATGTAGATATCACCCCGGGAAGCAGGTTGTCAAATGCGGATAACTCGCTCCTGGCAAGCGATGGCTTACACCCTTCCGCAAAGGAATATCGCCGCTGGACCAGCCTTATTTTACCCATTGCAACCAGTTTATTTAAATGATTTTATAAAAAGGTAAATTATCTTTCCCGCAAAAATTTACTATTCTTGCCTTAAACTTGCATCGCCCGGAAGGTGCCGGAAGCTAAGAAATTGAAGATGTATGGCTGATAAATTGATGAAATAGAACCGGGTAAAAAGAAATTAAAAATTAATATGGCGAAGAATTTGTTGATAGTAGAGTCTCCTGCAAAGGCAAAAACAATTGAAAAAATACTGGGTCCTGACTTCGAGGTAAAAAGCTGTTATGGGCATATCCGTGACCTTGAAAAAGGTGATATGGGCATTGATGTCAATAATAAATACCTGCCCCGCTATTTTGTGCCCGATGAAAAACAAAAGGTTGTTAAAGAACTTAAATCATTGGCCAAAAAAAGTAATGAAGTGTGGCTTGCAACGGATGAGGACCGCGAAGGAGAAGCAATCAG
>CAMPGG010000194.1 GCA_946885335.1 uncultured Chitinophagaceae bacterium | reverse complement strand
TCAGTTTATTTTTTTGCCCTATTTCAACCCAATTCTAAAATTGCAATATTAATTTTATATTAATTAATAAGCATCATTCATATCCAGGTTAATATAAAATACCTTCGCACACATTTTAAAAAAGGCTAAATGGCACTGAACTCCATCCTAAAAATATTTCTTCCTAAAGACAGGATCTTTTATGACCTGTTTGAACAGGTAGCGGATAATGTATCTCTCATGAGTAAGAAACTAAAAGCTATGGTTTTTGAAAATGATTTTGACAAAAGGGCTGCCACTATTTCTCAACTAGAAGACCTTGAACATACCAATGATGAGCTTACACACCGCATATTTACTGAATTGGGCAGAAATTTTATTACTCCATTTGACCGGGAGGACATTCATTACCTGGCCAGTTCATTGGATGATATTGCAGATTATATCTACGCATCAGCCAAAAAAATTAATTTTTACCGGGTAAATCCTAATGACAGCGGTATTCAAAAACTGGCGGAGATCATTGAAAATATTTGCGCCCAGGTTCGGAATGCGGTAGGCGAATTACGGAATATGAAAGATATGCGATTGATAACAGAATCGCTGGTTAAAATAAACAGTATGGAAAACCAGGCCGATGATGTTTTTGATATGAGCATTGAAAATCTTTTTGCAACTGAACCCGATGCAAAAGAAGTGATCAAAAAAAGAGAAATTTACCAGGTAATGGAGATCGTAACAGATAAATGTGAAGATGCCGGTAATGTTATAGAATCTATCATTATTAAATACGCATAACCAATTTGAAAATGAAGTTGACCAGTAAATTTTTCAATTCCCACATTTTCAAATTGCCTGTATGAATTTTTTGATCATCATTATTGCACTGGCATTGATCTTCGATTATATTAATGGCTTTCATGATGCCGCTAATTCCATTGCAACAGTTGTTTCAACCAAAGTATTAACCCCATTCCAGGCGGTTTTATGGGCGGCCGTTTTCAATTTTGCCGCATTTTTTATTTTTAAAGATCATGGCGTAGCAGATACCGTTGCCAAAACAGTTAAACCGGAAATAGTTAATGGCCAGCAAATGCTGATCGTCATATTTTCTGGCCTGATAGCAGCCATATTATGGAACCTGCTAACCTGGTGGTATGGTATTCCTTCATCATCTTCCCATACATTAATTGGCGGATTTGCAGGTGCAGGTTTGGCCAGTGCCGGTTTTAGCGCTGTAAACGCTTCCGTTATTTTAAAGACCGGTGCTTTTATTTTCCTTGCTCCTATTGTAGGTATGGTGATGGCTTTTATCATTTCGCTTTGGTTTATCCATTCATTCAGTAAAGGCATCCTGCCAAAAGTTATTGCCTTTTCCATATTATTAATAGTGGCGATCTTTTTAGCCCTAAGCCTGGAATTTAACCGGGAAGTACTGGCCGCCAATACACATTATGAAAGTTATTTTAATCAATTGATCTTCTACAGCAAAAATTTCAAATGGATTTTATTGGCCTTTATCATTTCGGTTATGGCTGTATTCACACTTTTTCTCAATTCACTGAATGTTCACCGGGCAAACAAATGGTTCAAACGTTTACAATTGGTTTCATCTGCTGCCTTTAGTATTGGTCATGGAGGAAACGATGCGCAAAAAGTAATGGGAATTATTACGGCGGCATTAATTGCCCGCGGTTCCATTACTGACTTTGATCAAATGCCGGTATGGGTTCCATTGGCCTGTTATACAGCCATATCACTAGGTACATTAAGCGGTGGATGGAAGATCATTAAAACCATGGGCACCCGCATTACCAAGGTTACTCCTTTCGAAGGTGTTGCGGCTGAAACAGCCGGTGCCGTTACTTTATTTGTAACAGAGGCGCTTAAAATTCCGGTTAGTACTACACATACCATTACCGGTGCAATTATTGGAGTTGGCGCTACCAAACGACTTTCCGCCGTGCGTTGGGGCGTTACGGTAAATCTTTTATGGGCCTGGATACTTACCATCCCGGTAAGTGCTTTACTAGCTGCCGGTGTTTACTTTATTGTCAATTTATTTTTCTAAGCAGAGTAAAAATATTTACTCATTTTTGTTGTGAATCTAAACAACAAATGGAATGGCAAAGATTTTAGTAACCGGCGGAAGTGGATATATCGGTTCTCATACACTCGCAGACCTTGTTAAAAATGGTTATGAAGTAATTTCAGTGGATAATAATTCCCGATCGAATCCAATCATTTTAGAAGGCGTTGAGAAAATTACCGGTACTAAGGTTAAAAATTACAAAGTTGATCTTTGTAATTACGATGACACGTTTGCCATTTTCCAGGAAAATGAAGATATAGAAGGTATCATTCACTTTGCCGCTTACAAAGCTGTTGGTGAATCGGTGCAATTTCCACTGATGTATTTTGAAAACAACCTGGTTTCCCTGATCAATTTATTGAAGTGTGTACAGGAATTTAAAACGCCTTATTTTGTTTTTTCTTCATCCTGCACGGTCTATGGCAACCCGGATGAAACGCCCGTTACAGAATCAACCGAAGCCAAACCAGCTGAATCGCCCTATGGTTATACCAAGCAAATGAGCGAACAGATCATCAACGAATTTGCCAAAACAACGGATACCCGTTTTATTTTATTAAGATATTTTAACCCGGTTGGTGCGCATCCTACAAACCTGATTGGTGAAATGCCCATCGGGCGCCCACAAAACCTGGTGCCTGCCATTACCCAAACAGCCATTGGAAAATTGCCCAAAATGACTGTTTTTGGAAATGATTATGACACCAGGGATGGATCCTGTGTACGGGATTTTATTCATGTGAGTGATATTGCCCATGCGCATACGTTATCATTGGATCATTTAAAAGCAAACCCTAAAGCACCTGCCAGCCAGGTGTTTAACCTGGGCACCGGCATAGGTGTTACTGTTTTAGAAGCCATAGCCGCTTTTGAAAAAGTGAGTGGGCAAAAATTAAATTACGAGATCGGTCCAAGGCGGGAAGGTGATGTTGTGGCCATTTATGCCAATAATAACGCTGCAAAAGAAATTTTGAACTGGCATCCCCAATATAATTTAGAAGATATGATGTCTACTGCATGGAAATGGGAAAAAAGATTAAAAACGGATGAAAAGATATTTAACGGTAAACCCGCTGAATTAAATTAAGCCTAAAAATTACACGATCATTTTCTATTAGATTGAGTGAGCGGCAATCAATTAGTTTCTTTTACTTTTGCGGCTGATTTTACATTATAATTTATTTAAGAATATGCTAAAGGAAATCCAGGTTACAGGAAAAAAAGATACAAGAAGTGGTTTTGGTGATGGTATTGTGGAAGCTGCCCGTAAAAATGAAAATGTGGTGGCACTTACAGCAGACCTCGCAGGCTCATTGAAACTAAATCAATTTATGAAGGAATTTCCCCAGCGGTTTTTTCAATGTGGCATTGCGGAAGCGAATATGATGGGCATTGCAGCTGGTTTAACCATCGGGGGTAAAATCCCTTTTACCACCACTTTTGCCAATTTTTCTACAGGCAGGGTTTATGACCAGATCCGCCAATCCATTGCATATTCAAATAAAAATGTAAAGATATGCGCCTCACATGCCGGTATTACTTTGGGTGAGGATGGTGCCACCCACCAGATATTGGAAGATATCGGGTTAATGAAAATGCTTCCTGGCATGACCGTGATCGTTCCATGCGATTATAATCAAACCAAGGCTGCGACCATAGCTATTGCAGATTATGAAGGACCGGTCTATTTACGCTTCGGCCGGCCAGCATGGCCCATTTTTACCAAAGAAGAAGATTTTAAAATCGGTAAAGCCCAGTATTTTTCTGAAGGTACCGATGTTACCATTTTTGCCTGCGGGCACCTGGTATGGAACGCAATCCAGGCAGGTGCTATTTTGGAAGAAAAAGGAATCAGTGTTGAAGTGATCAACATGCACACGATCAAACCTTTGGATGAAGAAGCTGTTCTGAATTCTATCCGCAAAACAAAATGCGCTGTTACTGCAGAAGAACATAATATAATTGGTGGATTGGGTGATGCTATTGGTCAATGTGCCAGTAAACATTTTCCCATACCTATTGAATATGTTGGCACCAAAGATACTTTTGGAGAAAGTGGCACACCTGCAGATCTTTTAAAAAAGTATGGATTAGATGTTCCTGATATTGTAGCTGCTGCTGAAAAAGTGATGCAACGCAAAAACAATAACTGATCATCATAAATGAACATGAAAAGCAGGTTGCGCAAAGTCTCAGCCTGCTTTTTTGCTTAAAATATTTTAATTTGGGCCTTAATTATTAATATTATTAATCATCAGATCCTATATTCTATCAACCAAACCTTAGTAAATGGAAAGCACCATGAGCGATGCGGAATTGCTGTCCGGATTTAAAACAGAAGCAACCAAAGAGCGGGCCTATACAGCAATCATCAAAAAATACCAGGAAAAACTATACTGGCATATCCGCCGTATGGTGGTTGACCATGATGATGCCAATGATGTATTACAAAATGTTTTTATCAGGGTTTGGAAAGGACTGGCTAATTTCAGGGAAGACAGCCAATTATATACCTGGTTATACCGCATTGCGACCAACGAAAGCCTGACTTTTATTGAACAACAGAAAAAAAGAACTTCAGTTTCCCTCAGCGATGTTGAATCCGGGCTTAGTAATAAAATCAAGGCAGATGAGGGTTTTGATGGTAAAAAACTGGAATGGAAACTTCAGTTGGCCATCCAGCAATTGCCTGAAAAGCAGAGAGCCGTATTCAACCTCAGATATTATGATGAAATGCCATATGCTGAAATGAGCCAGGTTTTAGAAACCAGTGAGGGATCTTTAAAAGCCAGCTATCATCATGCAGTTAAAAAAATAGAGGATTATATCCTGAACCATTAAACTTTTAGGCTTAAAAAACGTCCTAAACTATGTAAAATGGCACGTAAACAATCAATAATAGAAGAGTTAGAAAATATGGGCAGTTTGTTATTCGAACATCAACCTGCTCAAATTTATCGCGTACCGGATGGGTATTTCGAAAACCTGCCCATCCTGATGCTGTTTAAAGTTTCGGCTGATGAAGAAGCAGGTAAAATAAAATTGCCTGAAACTTACCAAGTTAAATCCGGTTATTTTGAATCTTTTCCTCAAAAAATGCTGTCTCTTGTGAAAGAATCCAAAGAGGTTAGTGTGGATGAAGAACTGGCAGGATTATCTTCTTTATTGAGCGGTATTAAAAGAGAAAGTCCTTATACCGTTAAGGAAACTTATTTTGACAACTTAAATATTCAGCCTGCAGCTGAAAAGGAAAAAGCAAAAGTAATATCTATTTCCAGTCCAAGAAGCTGGATGCGTTATGCAGCGGCGGCAATCGTTATTGGATTTATTGCTATTAGCGGTGTTTGGTATTTTAACCAGGCTACCAGTATAGATCCTATTGAAGATCCTTATGCATGGGTGAAACAAAAAACAAAAAAGATCAGTAACGATGACCTGGAATCTTTTATAGAATTAGCAAATATTGAATCCAGCGCCATTGATCCTAAAACATTGAACCCGGTTAAATCTGCCGAGATGAATGAATTAATGGAAGATGTACCTGATTCGGAAATTATTGAATTCTTAAACGAAACGCCAGGTTCAGAAAGCAATGGCGACCTGATCCTGAACTAAAATAATAAAATGAAAAAATTTTTACTCATATGTAGTTTATCCGTTTTCTCCTTTTTTGGCGCTTATAGCCAGGATGAAGGACAAAACGAACAGATCCGTGAAAAAATGAGTGAGTTCATCCAAAAAAGAATGAACCTTTCTAAAGCGGAGGCTGAAAAATTCACTCCTATTTTTTATCGTTATTTCCAGGACTGGCGGAAAACTTTAAATGAAAACAGGAATGACCGGCTTGTATTGCAACAAAAAGTTGCTGAACTCAGGTTACGTTACCGGAATGAATTTAAAGATATTATTGGTGAAAAAAGAAGTAACGAAGTTTACAAACAACAAGAGGTTTTTATCCGGGAACTAAGACAGCTTAAACAACAACGTGACAAACGCGGAAAGAATTTTTAACTCAATTAAAATTTTTCATAATTGGTGTTTTTCAATAGTCAGCAACGGCCATCTCCACGAGATGGTCGTTTTTTATTTTATGCTACCCGCTTCAAATATTGGTTTTTTAATATCATGATAAAAAAGAAAAGTCCAGTTTTCTTCCTGTCCTTTTTGCCACCATTCCTGCCTAAGTAACATCGCTTTTTTACCATCATGATCGTACTTGGCTACAAACTTATTTTTCATCTGCATATACTGGGGTGCTTCATCGCCTCCAAAAAAAATAGTTTGAGATCCTTCTTTTATCCAGAATACCTGGTGAAAAGGTGAGTGCCCGCCACTGTGTTTGTATTCAATATAATTATCAATCAGTCCTTCTTCTTCATTTAATAAAATAACCTGCGATGAATTTTTTAAAACCTCCAATTCTTCCGTAATAAAAGAAGAGAAACCTTTTTCAAATGCAAATGCCAGTTCCTTTTCCTGCACATAATATACTGCGTTTGGCAAACTTAGTTTTGTATGACCATCCCCTGTTTGAAAGCCTACACCGCCAGCATGGTCTTTATGTAAATGGGTTAATAAAACCTTTGTTACACTACCCGGATCAATACCGGCATCTTCCAGGTTTTT
>CAMPGG010000193.1 GCA_946885335.1 uncultured Chitinophagaceae bacterium | reverse complement strand
ATTTTGTGATCTATGCAGGATTTATCATCATCAATATTGAAGTACTTGAAATTGTGTTGGATGGAATTTTTGGCACTCATCGCATGTTTGCCGAACCGCTAGGTAGTTTTTATACATTTTTGATCAATGCATTTGAATGGCTGGCAGTTGGCGTCATCGCAGTTTGTGTTGCCTTTCTTGTACGGCGAAATATTATCAAACTGCGTCGTTTTATCAGCCATGACCTTGATGGATGGCCACGCAGCGATGCCAATATCATCCTGTTTTTTGAAATTGTATTGATGACGCTTTTTCTTACCATGAACAGTACCGACAGGGCTTTACAATTACAAGGTCACCCGGGATATCATGATGTTGGCAATTTCTTTTTTTCAGGTTTGATTGCGCCTTCCCTAACAGGAATGGATAGTGGCACATTGGTGATCATCGAAAGAGTTGCCTGGTGGTTGCACATTGCCGGCATTTTTGCCTTTCTCAATTACCTGCCCTATTCCAAGCACCTGCATATCATTTTTGCATTTCCCAATGCCTATTATGCCCGGTTGATACCCCAGGGTAAAATGCGGAATATGCCTGCCATTCAAAACGAAGTGTTGTATGCTATGCAACCAGAGCTGGCTCCAACCGATGCCAGTGGTGAACCCATAAAGAAGTTTGGCGCTAAAGATGTAAACGACCTCAGTTGGAGAAACATCCTGGATGCTTATTCCTGCACAGAATGTGGAAGATGTTCTGCTGCTTGCCCTGCAACCATTACCGGCAAAAAACTTTCACCGCGTAAGATCATGATGGATACACGAGACCGGGCTGCGGATATGGGACAGATCATCGATAAAAACGGAAGTTTTGTTGATGATGGTAAAACACTTTTGCACGATTATATCAGTGTGGAAGAATTGCGTGCCTGCACCACTTGTAATGCTTGTGTGCAGGAATGCCCGGTTGGCATCAGTCCGCTGGATATAATATTACAATTGCGCCGCTATTTGGTTATGGAAGAAAGTAATGCTCCGCAGGAATGGAACGGCATGTTCAGCAACGTTGAAAATAATTTTGCGCCCTGGAAGTTTTCTCCGGATGAAAGAGATCAGTGGGCGATTGAAATGCAGAACAAAGGATAAAGCATTGGATAAAACCATAAAAAAACCCGGAAAAATTTCCGGGTTTTTTATTTGTATTATTTCCTTTTAAAAAGCTTTCTTAGCAGGCTCTTTAGCTTTTAAACCTAATGCTATGTTGCGCTGGTTGATCATGTCTGATAATGTTTTGATTGACTGATCAAGATAAATGTCTTTACGAAGACCTGATAGCCATTGTTGAAAACGCTCCTGCTTATTGGTATCATTTGCATATTTTCCTGCTTCCTGCGGTAAGGCGGAAACATTCAATTCATAAGGCAGTTTTGTACTTTCAGAAGTACGGGAAACCGCTTCTTTTATGGCTTTCATATCCTTGCGGAACTGGTCAATATGCAGAGAATATTTCCTGTCATTTTGTTCAGATAACCATTCAGATGTCTTTTTAATAGTATTGAAAGCTTCACTTTTACTGATCCTTTCTTCACTAAGTTGTTTAACTGAATTAAGATTATATCCTGAATTCCATTTGGTGTAACTGGCTTGAGGAATTTCATCCCAAGGAAGCGCATCCGGATCATCTTTTTCCCTGAATTTTAAATACTCCAGGTTATCAGGCAGAATAATATCAGGATACACACCTTTTAATTGCGTTGATCCGCCATTGATCCGGTAAAATTTCTGTAAAGTCAGTTTAATGGTTCCAAGTTCAGAATTAGAAGACAAAAAGCTTGATCCCGGATCTAATCCAATATTACGTTGTACTGTTCCTTTACCAAAAGTTGATGTACTGCCAATGATAACACCGCGGTTATAATCCTGTATAGCCGCTGCAAAGATCTCGGAAGCAGAAGCACTCAATTCATTCACCATAACTGCCAGCGGACCATCATACAAAACCGTTTTATTATCCTTATCTCTTAAAATACTTGGATTACCATCCCGGTCTTTTACCTGTACAATTGGACCTTCTTCAATAAATAATCCAGCCATTTGTACCACATCTATTAATGAACCGCCACCGTTTCCACGAAGGTCCATTACAATGCCATCGATATTCTCTTCTTTTAATTTGATGATTTCTTTTGCCACATCCACATAACTGCGGGCACCTTTTGGATTATCAAAATCTGCATAAAATTCTGGCAGATAGATATAGCCAATTTTAGTTGCTCCTGATTTTACTATGGCACTGCGGGCAAAAGTTTCATCCTGTACAATTTCATCCCGAATAATTGAAACAGTTTTTACTGTTCCATCTGTTTTCTTTAAAGTCAACCTAACTTCCGTTCCTTTTTTACCGCGGATGATCTTTACCGCATCCTGTGTCATATACCCGGTCAGATCAACTGGCTCCTGGTCACCCTGGGCAACTTTCGTAATTACATCGCCAACCTGGATCTCACCAGATTTCCATGCGGGGCTACCGGTAATAAGACTGGCAATTTTTATATTACCATCTTCATATTGTAATGATGCACCAATACCAAAGAAACGGCCGCTCATTTCCTCATCAAAATATCTTTTATCTACCGGTGGAAAAAAGGTAGTATGCGGATCCATTGTGGTTGTAATGGTGTTTACATATAAATTAAACTTCTCTTCCTCATTAAATTTGAAACGATATCTTTCGAAAGTTCTTTCCATGATGGTCTCCACTTTCTCCCTGGCTTCTTTTTCAAGTTCTGCATCCGTCTTCACATCGTAATCTTTATTTCCTTTATTTTTTTCACGGGCATCCAGCAGATCCACATAACGTTCAAGCGTAAGATATTTTAAACGCTTTCTCCACATTTCTTTGCGCTCCGCATTGTTAGCAGCAAAATCGATTCTTTCAGAATCCATATCTACTTCTTCCTGGATCTTAAAATCAAATGGCTTTGATAAAATATCATGATAAATTGTAGATGCCTCTTCCATCCTTTTATTGAAAACCGCGGCTGCATCCAGGAAAAATTGCACTTGTGCCCCTTTTAATTCATCGTCAACACGAGTTTCGTGTTTACGCAATGCATCAATATCAGATTTCAACAGGATATTTTTATCCGAATCGAGTTGTTCGATGTATTTAGTAAAAACTTTTTTTGAAAATTCATCATTAATCTCTTGCGGACTGTAATGACCTTGAGAAAGCATTTCAGCCACATTCTTCATAATTCGCTCATAGCGGGATGGTGGATTACCATCACTGCCTAAGGTTTGAATGGTAAAAAAAATGCCTGCCACCAGGATCAACAAAACAATGGGTAGTCTCTTCATATTTGTAAGATATTTAAATGCATTGTGCATATTCCAAAAATAACGCAAAAACGGAGGATTTCGTACTATCTCAGGCATTTAACAAAGGTTTTATAACAATGGTTCAATAATGAATTAAATGGTAAATCCTTCTGAACTTTGTTAAATGCAACAATAATACCTGATACAATTTTTTATTTTTTGAACTGGATTCATTTTACTTATTTTTGCGCCTGAATTAAAACGGTGGTTATAGCTCAGTTGGTTAGAGCGCTAGATTGTGGTTCTAGAGGTCGTGGGTTCGAGCCCCATTAGCCACCCAGGTTTGCCCGGTCTTTATGACCGGGTTTTCTATTTAAATACATCATATGTCACTCCTTTTTATTGCCGCCCTCATTATCCCTGCATGTTTTGCTTTCCTGTTTAGCCTGTTGTTTATCCGGTTCTATTTATCCCAAAAAAAGAAAAGAGAAATTCTTTTACAGGGAGCAAAAGAATTTTTAAATGCAGACGTCTTATTGTCGGAAATACGGAAGGAGCTGACAGGAACAAGGTCATTCGAAAAATTAATGATCCTGGCAGATAAACAGGTTGATGACTTTTTAAGAATAAGACTGGTTAAAGAATTACCCTATGTGGGTATGCTGATCGGGGAACAAACGATTGTTGCGTTAAAGAAGGTTTTTATGAAAGAAATGGAGACACTTTTCCCAACAGTCATGAACCAATATATGGACAGCCTGCAACAAGAGTGGAAAACGGAAACGATGATCAATGAAAAAGTTGCAGAGATAGGCGATGATAAGATCAGCAAATTATTTTCACCCATCAACCGGGTTATTATTTATGGGTCCGTTTTATTGGGTTTATTGATCGGAATTTTACAAGCTCTTCTTGTTTTATTATTGTTGAAATGAAAAATCCATCCCTCTTATAAATAATATCCAACCATTTATCCAACATTAACGAAATAATCACTTTTAGTTGAACAACTTGCAGCGCATTTAAAAAATACATGAGAAAATGAAAAAATTTACATTAGGCTTAATCACGGTTTTCCTTGGAACCATTTTGATGGCCCAGCAACCAAACGGAATGGGAAATCGTGCCGCAGGCGTTACAGGCAGGTTTTATGGTAAAATTGTGGATTCCATCACAAAAAAACCAATTGATGCAACTTCCGTCCAGTTATACCAGACAAGAATGGACTCAGTTACCAAACAAAGAAAAGATGTGGTTGTAACGGGTATGCTTACACAGGCCAATGGAGATTTCTCTTTGGAAAATGTGCCGGTCATGGGTCAGTATAAATTACGCATTTCAGGCATTGGCTTTCAGCCATACGAACAGACCGTTTCTTTTTTTGATATGAAGGACCTCCAGGCAGGTGGCCGCCCGGATATGGCAGCCATCATGAATAAACTGGATAAAGACCTTGGTAATATCAGTTTGCAGATTGATGAAAAAGTATTGGGTAATGTAGTAGTTACTTCCAGCAAACCTTTGATGCAATTAGGCATTGACAGAAAAATTTTTAATGTTGATCAGAATATAGTTACAGCTGGTGGAACAGGTGTTGATGTAATGCGTAATGTTCCTTCACTGAATGTGGATATTGATGGAAATGTTTCTTTAAGAAATAATACACCCCAGATTTTTGTAGATGGCAGACCTACAACGCTAACCCTGGAACAAATTCCGGCAGATGCAATTGAAAGTGTAGAAGTGATCACCAATCCTTCTGCAAAATTTGATGCTTCGGGTGGTACTGCCGGTATTTTAAATATTGTTTTAAAGAAAAATAAAAAAGTTGGTTACAACGGTGGTTTAAGAGCCAATGTGGATTCAAGATTACGTGTGGGTGGTGGAGCTGATATAAACATTCGCCAGGATAAAGTGAATTTTTTCGCCAGTGGCAATTATAATCAAAGGAAATCAATCAGTAATGGTTCTACCAAAAGAACCACTTATGGCTCACCTGACACCTATCTGAACCAAGAGGATGAAAGTATCATGAATGGCCGGTTTATGTTTGGCCGTGCAGGTATGGATTATTTTATTGATAACCGTAACACTTTTACATTAAGCGGAACTTTTGTAGAAGGTCGTTTCAGGCCAAACATGGAAAGCCGGTTATTTATAGATTCTTTATACAATCCTAAAACATCATCTTATTCTGAACGTTTATCCAATACTGACGGACGTTTCCGCAATAAAGGTGTTAGTGCCAGTTTCAAACATATTTTTCCAAAAGCCGGCAGGGAAATAACCGCAGATGCAACATTTAATAAAAGCAATAACAATAATACCAACATCATTCGCAACGATTATTACAATGATGTAAACCAATTGGACCGCTCATTCCAGCAACAACAAATGGCCAGCGGAAATAATAGTAACCTGGTTGTACAATCGGATTTCATTAACCCGATCAACGACAATTCAAAATTTGAAGCCGGCGTTCGTGCATCTGTACGCAAAGCCAGCAGCAACAATAATTTTTACTTTGTAAATCCTGCCAATGGACAGCTTATTTTAAATGCTCCATTGTCAATGAAATATGAAAGCACTGATAATGTGTATGCAGGTTATGCTACCTATTCAAACCGTATAAATACTTTCGGTTATCAACTGGGTATGCGGGTAGAAAGTTCTAATTATGAAGGAATTTTGCCGGATAAAAATGAATCTTTCGATATCAAATTTCCGGTTAGTTTGTTCCCAAGTGTTTTCTTAAGTCAGCAACTTAAAAATGACCAGGAACTGCAATTGAATTATTCCCGCCGGATTAATCGCCCTAATTTTTGGCAATTATCTCCATTTACGGATTATTCAGATTCACTGAACCTGAGTCGTGGTAACCCTGGTCTGAACCCGGAATTCACAAACTCTATTGAATTATCTTATTCCAAACTTTTTAAGAATAAAGACAACTTCCTGGCTTCCGTTTATTTTAAGAATACCACTGACCTGATAACCCGTTACCAGGATAAAGAATTGAATCCTGCTACCGGTAAAGATGCTTTGGTTAACACTTACATTAATGCCAATCGCAGTTATGTAACAGGATTAGAGTTAACAGCTAAAAACAAGATCACCCGTTGGTGGGATATTACCAGCAACGTGAATTTTTATACGGCTGATATTAAGATCGATAATTTACCTATTGAAGAACAGGACCAGTTTGTAAGTTATTTTGCCAAGATCAGTAACAATTTCAAATTACCTAAGAATTTTACGGTGCAGTTATCCGGTGACTACCAGTCAAAAACTATTTCACCACAAGGTGGTGGCGGACGTGGGATGATGTGGGGTGGAAGCCAGTCAGCCGCACAAGGATTTATCAGGCCTAATTTTGGAATGGATATGGCTGTGAAATTTGATTTCC
>CAMPGG010000192.1 GCA_946885335.1 uncultured Chitinophagaceae bacterium | reverse complement strand
GTTTTTTCTTCAAACAATTTTTCATAAACTGGGCTTTCCGTTTTCTTCCATTTATCCCAAAATGTAAAATACAATCCAAAATTGTATTTGAATTGTTTGTGGTGCAATGAATGATGTGTTGCGCCAATCAACCATTTACCAATATAATTTTTGTGAAACCTGGCCGGGTAAATTTCAATATCCAGGTGATTGATAACGCTGCTAAAAGTCATGATCGTTAATTGAAGGATCAACACATATAAATGCATTGGGAAGATCAATAACAACAAAGGCAGAAAAATCGCCTGCAAAATACCTTCTAAAGGATGAAATGAAAATGCGGTCCAGGGCGATGTAATATTACTATCATGGTGAACCTTGTGGACAATGCGGAATATTCTTGGATGATGCATCCAGCGATGTAACCAATAGTAATATGTTTCGTGCAGGAACATGGCAATGACCAGGCTTAAAGGAATCCACCAAAGCGGGTAATCATTCCAATCCATATATACTTTAGTAAATCCTTTTTGCCATAATACTACCGTAACCGCTCCTGATATGGCAAATATGAAAGCGGTCAGCATACTCCATTTCACTTCCGCTTTAAACTGACCTTTTTTATAAGAACGTTCATTTATTTTTCGGTTTTGCCAATGTTTAGGAAACCAGGTATAAAAAACCAGGTAAAATAAACCGGCAATAAGGAGATAACGGCCAACAACAACCGCAAAAACAATTGCAGTAGCCACTAAAAACCAAATGGGTTTACTGAAGTCTGGTAATTCGTTCATTTCAAATAATTCATACAAAATCAGGACCAGTAACAATTTTTACTTCATGTTGGCAATCGCTATCAGTTTATTCACATCATTCACAATAATCTTTCTTCCTTTGGTTTCAAGAATGCCGGATTCTTTAAACTCCGTGAGTAAGCGAACTACATTTTCCCTTGCAGTACCTACCAAACTGGCCAGGTCTTCTCTGCCCATATTAATTGCTACCGCCATACCTGGTTGAAAATTCACTTTATATTTTTCTCTTAGTACTATCAATTGTAAAGCCAATCTTTCCCGCACAGACTTTTGTGCAAATAGGGTAAGGCTGTTTGCCAAAACTGCAAATTCATGACTAAGTGTTTTAAGTAAAATCCTGTTTAGTTCTTTTGATTGCTGTAATGTATTCAGAAAATCTTCTTTCGGAATAAAAGCAACCAGGCTTTCTTCTAATGCTGCAGCAGAATCCGGGTAACGATCTTCAGCAAGAATGGCATGGTAACCTAATAATTCTCCCTGGTTGGCTACATAAATAATGTGTTCTTTTCCTTTTTCGTCAACCTTGAATTTTTTTACTTTTCCCTCCGTAATGTAAAAAATGCCGGTAGGATATGCACCATCCCTGAACAGCAGTTCACCTTTCTTATAAACCTGCACCGTTTTATTAGCCGTAAGCAATTCAACATCTTCTGCAGGCAGGTTGTTTAAAATAGATTCAGTTTTGAAATCCCATTTATCGATTGGAAAAATTCCGCGGATACTCATTAGTTCCAAATTTACCTATTAAAAAGTGATATAATTTACTTTTTGGAGTGATAAGCCTTACTGCAATGGATTAGCTTAAGCCTTAGCTTTGTATTTCATACTCATTTACAGATTTAAACTGAAAATGTCATTACTGGAAAACAAACCACATATAGATAAATGGTTCAATTCGGACGTTCAGTTTAACCAGATCTACCCGCCATCTATTCAATTATTATCAGGTAAGCATTGGACACCATTATCAGTAGCCAGGAAAGCTGCTAATTTTTTAGCGGCAGAAAAGAATGTAAGGATACTTGATATTGGCAGTGGCGTTGGTAAGTTTTGTTTGGCAGCAGCCTATCATAAACCAAATGCTTTTTATTTTGGAGTGGAACAGCGAAAAAGCCTGATCAATTATGCAGAAACCGCCAGGGAAATTTTAGCATTGGACCAGGTATCTTTTATTCATGGAAATTTTACACAATTAAATTTTAATGATTACGACCACTTTTATTTTTACAATGCCTTCTACGAAAATCTTGTCGGTACTTTTAAAATAGATGACAGCATAGAATATTCTGCCCAGTTATTTCATTATTACAATACTTATTTGTTTCGGTTGTTGGAAAAAAAACCTGCAGGAACCCGGTTGGCAACATTTCACAGTATGGAAGATGAAGTGCCTTCCAGCTATTATGAAGTGGGTTCTGACATGGATAATTTATTAAAGTTTTGGATAAAAGCTTAACTGATCTTTTATGGATTTATCATTAACGGATTATCGCTCCAAATTAATCGCAAAGATTATGATGGCAAATTCCCAGGAGGAAGTAAAGAGATATATTGATGCCGCATTAAAAAGCCTGGAACAGCATAAACTTCATGGTCATATCATATCCCGTTTTATTGACAAGATGATTGCTGAACTGGAACATTTTAATCCAATGGATAAGGATGCGCAAGAATGGAGTAATATTCATATGGCAAAGATTGTATTCAAACAAACTAAAAGAAACCAGGAAGCCTCCTTAAAGGCATAATTCGTGTTTACACCAAAGATCTTCAGTACACTGAAAAATTACAACCGGCAGCAATTTACCAAAGACTTGTTGGCTGGATTCATTGTAGGAATAGTGGCTCTTCCCCTTGCTATTGCTTTTGCTATCGCTTCAGGTGTTTCACCGGAAAAGGGTTTATATACTGCTGTTATCGCAGGATTTATTATTTCTGCAATGGGAGGCAGTCGGGTTCAGATCGGCGGACCAACAGGTGCTTTCATTGTAATTGTTTATGGCATTGTGCAGATTTATGGAATAAATGGATTGATCATTGCCACGTTTATGGCTGGGATCATCCTTATTATCATGGGTCTTGCCAGGTTAGGATCCGTTATTAAATTTATCCCTCATCCACTGATCGTTGGATTTACAAGCGGTATTGCACTGATCATATTTTCATCGCAGGTAAAAGATTTTTTTGGGTTAAAGATGGGACCCATTCCAGCCGATTTTTTTCAGAAATGGGCAAGTTTTGCAGAAAATTTTCACAGCATTAATTTATATGCTGTAGCTATTGCTGCATTAACCGTTCTTATCATTATTGTATGGCCAAAGGTTACACATAAAATTCCAGGTTCACTGGTGGCAATTTTAATTACTACTGCAGCAATGCAATTATTAAAATTGCCTGTTGAAACAATTGGAAGTGTATTTGGAAGCATACCATCATCACTCCCTGTTCCTTTATTTCCTCATGTTGATTTTGATACGATTAAAAATTTAATTCAACCCGCATTTACGATTGCCATTTTAGGCGGCATTGAATCTTTATTATCGGCAGTTGTTGCAGATGGAATGATCGGGGGAAATCATAAATCAAATACGGAATTAATTGCCCAGGGCACCGCTAATATTTTCTCTTCCATCTTTGGTGGCATTCCTGCTACAGGTGCTATTGCCAGGACAGCGACAAACGTTAAGAATGGGGGACGTACACCGGTAGCAGGAATGGTGCATGCAATAACATTGTTACTGATCATTTTGTTATTGGGTAAATGGGCTGCTTTGATTCCAATGGCTACCCTGGCCGGCATACTGGTAGTTGTCGCTTACAATATGAGTGAATGGAAAAGTTTTCGTTCAGTGATGAAAGGGCCACGCAGTGACATGGCTGTTTTACTGACTACATTTATTTTAACTGTTTTAGTTGATCTTACAGTTGCACTTGAAATAGGAATGGTGCTTGCCGCATTTTTATTTATGCGCAACATGATCAAATTTAGTGATGTAAGTATGCTGGAAAAGAGTGCTGTTTATACTGCTGATGAAATGGATAAAAATTCGATCGATCAGTTTACATTACCTGAACATGCACAGGTCTTCGAAATAGCAGGACCACTTTTCTTTGGAGCTGCTTATAAATTTAAAGATGCCATGAGATTTATAGAGAAGCCGCCAAAAGTTTTGATTATTCGTATGCGCCAGGTTCCAATTATAGATGCAACCGGAATTAAGACCATCGAAGAAGTGTATAAAGAATCAAAAAGCCGTGGAACAAAAATGATCTTGAGTGAAGTTAACAGCGTGCAGGTTTTGAAAGAATTAAAAGATGCCAGGTTGATGTTTGCTATAGGCAAAGCAAATATTACTGAAACGTTTTCAGCAGCATTAGAAAGAAGTAAAAAGATTTTAGATGATCAGAAACCTGTTGTGCTGAATTAAAAAAGTTCTACATGTAAAACGGAAACAGGATTATGCAGCATGTAATTTATATTCTTTAAAAACACCTGTATCTTCTACATGTTGTGTTTTTAATTTTTCCAACAACTCGCCTGCAAATTTATTTTTTACAAAATATTCCAGGATGTAAGCATACTGGCAGTTCTCGTAATATGCTTCATAAATATTCAGTTTGGCGTGTTCAGTTAATTGTTTAAATAGATCCAGGTCTGTCCGCGGATCTGTTATAAAAGCAAATACTTTTTTTTCATCAGGTTGTGCATCATGTTGTTTTTCTTCCTGTAAAACTGAATAGCCACCAACCTGTTTTAATTTTATTTCAACCTCCGGGGTGCGGGAAGATCGCCTGTTTTTTGTGAAAAGAAACTGGAGTTCGCCTGCAGTACAACGATGTTGTGCTATATACCTGAAGCCGCCATTTTTTTCAGATTGCTGCATGGTTACATCCAGGTCGCTGTTTACGGACCGCGTGTATTGTTCCCATTGTGCCAGGAAGGGTTCCCTGCTTAATGTTGTATCAAAGCAAACAAAATGCACCACTTTTTCTTTTCTCATCCCGGTAAGGTATGCTTTAAAACTGGCTCTGCCGCATTTAGCCTGCTTTTTGCCAATCCATTATGATTTCAAAAATAAAGGCGACACTTTTTTAGTGTCGCCTTTATTTCAATTAATCATTGTCTCTTTCACTTTCATCAACAGGATTTTCATAACCTGGTTGCAGTTGTACTGATGCATTGCTGTTTATTTCAGAATGACGAATCATTCCGCCATAGTAACCTGTGAGAGCCATCGATGAAAAACTGAGTACTGATAAAATGAAAACCGATACATAGGCAATTTTTGTAAGCCGGTGTTTTTGCCATTTACTAACCATGGCTATTAAAGCTGCCACCCCGGTGATAATCATTAACCAGATAGCAAATGCGGCCGCGTCTTCATGCTGTTCTATTATTGACTCGGAAATGCCTGCCAATTTCTCTACGGATTCTTCTGCTGGTTCACCCGTTAAATAAACAGGTATGGCGATGATTGCCATCATCAATAAAATAAAAGAGGCTATAGCCTTATAATTGTTTTGATTTTTTATAATGCCCCACATAAGGAGGCAACTGCCGATCAATGTTCCTACAATGGGAAAGTGATTAAGCAGCAAATGAATATGAGTAGCGTTCATTGTTGTAGATTTTAATGATAAAAAATATTCGGAATTGATCAACAATTACGCGGGGGTTGCCATATCGCCGCCAGGAATTGGGAAGAAAAAAATGCATCATCATGTGTGAAATAGAAATGCGGACTATCTAAGTACGGATTCAATAAATTATCGACCGGGAAGGGTGAGATGATTGAAGCATATGAAGCGGGGCCAAAATATTCAATGGATTTAAACGGGAGTTTTTTATCTTCTTCAGCATCTTTATCAGTTCCATCTTCAACCTCGTAATGCAATACTAAAAAAGAAATAAAGTCTATTCTTTTATCTGACTGTTTATGATCATAAAAATGCTCTGCCAGCACTGGTAGTTTAAGTAACTCGCTGGTAATGCTGCCCGCAAAAAGATAAATGGCAAGCAAAATAAAAGCTATTGATTTTTTATGCTGAATCACACCAACAAGGTATATCGAAACACCAGTACATAGAATGATTGTAATCAGTTGACCTGGTTAATTAAAAGAATTAACAACTTGTTGATTTATGGATCGCTATATATTTCGTTGATATCAGATACCGGCAGCTAATTTATTTACTTCTTTTAATTTCATTTTTAAATCTGCATTATTCGGCTCTATGGACAAAGCTAATTCCAGGTCATCTACGGCACCGGAATAATTACCCATACATCTTTTAGTTTCAGCCCGGTCAGCATAATATTGTGCATCATCAACCTTCCCATTTTCAATTCTTAATAACCGGATGGCTTCATTAAAAAAGGTCAATGCTTCTGCGCATTTGTTTTGGCATTTTAAAATGGAAGCTTTTGTGTGATTATTATAGGCCATATTTTTAATTGCGAGGGATCGGTTAATATCATTTAAAGCAGTTTCGCAGGAACCATTTAAGTATTTGGCCCAGGCAAGATTATTCCAGGCTGTTACATTGTTCGTTTTTATTTTAACCGCTTTTTCATAATCGTCAATGGCACCCTTGTAATTTTTTGCCTGCAATTTATCATAGGCAGATGTGCTTATTTTATTGAATCTTTCTTCTTCGTCGTTTTTGCCTGACAATTCATCATTTTCAGCCATTAAATAAGCCAGGAAAGCATCATATTCCAAATCAGTTTGAGTTTTTGATTCTTTATAGCCGGAATAAACAAGGGTTGAAATTCTCCTGTTCTTGTCATATTCTGTTTTTATTCTGTCTGATGGATATGTTTCTTGTGGAAGAAAAATGGTCTCACCCAATAAAGCTGGTTTTTTGGTCATAATCACATACCAATATTTACCATCACTTTCTACTTCGTCAATATTATATTTTTCATCATACCTGCCCTGTATCCATGATGTAGG
>CAMPGG010000191.1 GCA_946885335.1 uncultured Chitinophagaceae bacterium | reverse complement strand
TGAATCGTAAATTTTATTATTTTAAAAGAGGATCTGCTATTTTATGTTTGATTGCTTTATTTGTATGTAAAAATTCAAACGCTGAAATAGAAAAGCATGCTGTTAGCTTAAATAATACTGCCGGACATTTAGAGATAGCAGATCCATCAATTGCCTCAATAAAAATTCATAACGATTTATCAGTAACAGTAAGGGCACATAAAGAAGGTGTAACCCATATTAAATTTATTTCCATTGATAAAATGGAAATACTTGCAAATTGTAAAACTACCGGCAATGAAGTCATGCCAGATGTCATTACACGAATTCTTACTATTGGCAATAGCTTTTCTGTTGATGCGGTAGAGAACTATTTATATGATTTGGCAAAAGCCTCCAATAAGCCTGTTATTATCGGGAGTTTAGCAATAGCAGGGGGATCTTTAGATCAGCATTTGTCAAATGCCCGCAACAATGCCAACCCATATATATATACAAAGATTGATGAAAATGGAGTGAAAATTACAAAATTTGATAACACCATTGAATCAGTTTTAAAAAGCGAACGATGGGATTATATTAGCTTTCAACAAGTGAGTCATAACTCAGGAATGTATTCAACTTTTGAAACACCACTTCCTGCATTATTAAATTATGTGAAGGAACGAGCAACAAATCGCAATGTAAAGTATGTCCTGCACCAAACCTGGGCTTATGCTCAAAATTCAACCCATACCGGGTTTGCAAATTACGGAAATGACCAGTTAATCATGTATAGGGAAATTGTTGATGCATATAATAAAGCAGCACATCTTACCGGTATTGATATTATCATTCCTGCCGGAACTGCAATTCAAAACGGGAGAACCAGCTATATCGCAGACAACTTTACCAGGGACGGATATCATTTAGAAGAAACTTATGGGCGCTATACTGCGGCATGCACCTGGTTCGAAAAACTATTTGGTGAATCTGTAGTTGGTAATTCATTTAAACCCGCAGGCATTGCTGATCATAAAATAGAGATCGCACAACATGCTGCTCATTTTGCGGTACGGGAACCGGATAAAGTCACCAGGCTGGAACATTACCAGCATGGTAATTCAAATAAAGAGGAAAAGGGTGTGCTGCGGTTGAATTTTGGATCAGGATATGCTCCGGGATCAGGAGCATCTGATGCAATTTTTAATGGCCTTCATTACATTAATGATTTAAGAGTTACTTCTAAATAATTTACTTGTCATGCAATATCAAAAAAGTCTATTCAGTATCCTCTTGTTATTGACGTTGTCCGCATGTCTCATTGGGTTTCAAAATTGCTCACCTGGTAATTCCTTGCAGATAAATGATCTTACCATAGAAGGAAGGGATACGTTGTTAGGATCAGATATTCTGAAACCACGTTTTAGCTGGAAGCTTAATACTGCAGAACGCGATGTAAAACAAACTTCTTATCACATTTTGGTTGCCAGTTCACCAGAAAAGCTCGATGACGGGATTGGTGATATTTGGGACAGCGAATTAATTAAATCCGATAATTCGTTGAATATTACATTTAATGGTAAACCATTTACAAGTTATCAATCATGCTATTGGAAAGTGAAAGTTGCAACCAACAAAGGGCAGGAAGCCTGGAGTAAACCTGCTTACTGGACAATAGGATTACTCGACTCAACTGATTGGAAAGCCAAATGGATTGGCCTGGATGGTTTTAATGAAAATGATCAGCCGGATAGTACGTTTACAAGGCTATCAGCAAGATACCTGAGAAAGGAATTCGCACTGGAAAAGAAAATAGAATCTGCTACTGCTTTTATCAGTGGCATGGGCCTGTATGAATTATATATAAACGGTGAAAAAGCTGGTGATGATGTATTGGCGCCCACAGTTTCTGAATACAATAAAAAAATTTTTTACAATACGTATGATATTACTTCATTGGTAAAAAGTGGCGATAATTGTGTTGGTGTAATATTAGGGAACGGCCGTTATTTCGGTATGCGTAATTATCATGGAAAGCCAGATCCACTCACGGGTATTCCTCAAATGCATTATGGACTACCTAGATTACTGATGCAAATAAGAGTGGTGTATACTGATGGAAGCAGCTCTTTCATTACATCCAACGAACAGTGGAAAGTTACTGACAATGGACCCATCATTTCCAATAGTGAATTTGATGGTGAAGAATATGATGCCGGTAAAGAAATAAATGGTTGGAGTAAAATTGGTTTTATTGATACAGCTTGGAAAGCTGTGAACATTATGCCGCCTTCTGCTACCCGCATTGTTTCCCAACCGAATGAAAATATTCGCATCAAACAAATATTACACCCGATCACTTCACACCTTACTTCAAGAGGAACTTATATTCTTGATATGGGACAGAATATGGTGGGTTGGATTGCTATCAAAGTAAAAGGAGAAAAAGGTGACACCATAAAAATGAGATTTTCCGAAACACTGAAAGGAAAAGATTCGCTGTACCTGGATAATTTGCGCAATGCGCAGGTAACCGATAAATATATATTAAAAGGTGAAGGTGTTGAACAATGGGAACCGCGATTTACATACCACGGTTTCCGGTTTGTGGAAGTCAGCGGTTTGAGATCCGAACCTTCATTAAAAGATTTTGAAGGAAAAGTGATCTATGATGATATTGAAACGACCGGCAGCTTTAAAACTTCCAATGAAACAATTAACAGTGTTTATAAGAATGCGTATTGGACAATAAGAGGAAATTACCGGGGTATGCCAACAGATTGTCCGCAACGTGATGAGCGGGTTGCCTGGCTGGGTGATCGGGTCATCAGTTCCTATGGCGAAAGCTTTTTGTTTGATAATTCCAGATTATATGCCAAATGGCTGGACGACATCAGTGATGCTCAAAAAGAAAATGGCAGTATACCGGATATCGCACCATCTTTCTGGGACAGGTATGCTGATAATGTGACCTATCCAAGTGCCTTCATTTTAATTCCTGAAATGCTGCGACGACAGTATGGCGATATGGAAAGTTTTGAAAAGCATTATCCGGCAATGAAAAAATGGATTTTGTATATGTGGAACACCTATCGTGAAAATGACCTGGTACTTAAAGACACTTATGGGGACTGGTGTGTGCCGCCTGAATCATTGGATATGATCTGGACACAGGATCCTAACAGGATCACAGACGGCGGTTTGCTTGCATCTTCATATTACTATTACTGCCTTGCGTTAATGAAACAATATGCAACTTATCTGAATAAATCTGAAGACGTTAAAGAATTTAATACAATTGCAGAAAAAGTACATACAGCTTTCAATAAAAAATTTTACAACGCTGATAAAAAGAGTTATTCAAATAATACGGTTACCGCTAATTTATTACCACTCAGTTTTGGTCTTGCACCCGAAGCAGATAAGGCAGCCATTTTTAACAACATTAAGAGTCGCTTAAAAGAGTTTGATGATCATGTAAACTCTGGCATCATTGGCGGTATGTGGTTAATGCGTGGCTTAACAGATAATGGTGCAAAAGATCTTGCTTATAAACTGGCAACAAATAAAACCTATCCAAGCTGGGGTTATATGGTTGAAAAAGGGGCTACTACCATTTGGGAATTGTGGAACGGGGATGCCGCTAACCCGATGATGAACTCAGGCAATCACCAGATGTTGCTGGGTGATTTGCTGATCTGGTATTACGAGAACCTGGCAGGTATCAGGAGTGATACAAAGGAAGTGGCATTCAAAAAAATAATCATGAACCCCGTGTTTCCGGAAGACCTGGATTTTGTAGAAGCATCACTTAATACAAAATATGGCCTGGTAAAAAGTGCATGGACTAAGACGGCAACAGGACTGGAATGGAATATCACCATACCACCCAACGCAACGGCAGATGTATTTTTTCCTGCCTCAGATGCTGCTAAAGTAACTGAAGATGGAAAGGCCATCTCCCAAAAGATGCAACAAAGTGAAAATGCAGACAGTAAGAACAAACAAATGTTAACAATCGGATCAGGATCATATAAATTTTTAGTTACAAAATAATATCTTAAACATGCAGGCATTAATTGGAATTTTTTATCACTTCATTGGTGGTGTGGCATCGGGAAGTTTCTATGTACCGTACAAAAAAGTAAAGGGCTGGTCCTGGGAGTCCTATTGGCTTACCGGTGGTCTTTTTTCCTGGCTTATTATTCCACCGCTGGCAGCATGGCTTACCATACCTGGTTTTGCTACCATTATTGCCGAAGCTTCATTTGATACGTTGTTCTGGACTTTTTTCTGGGGAATTCTATGGGGCGTTGGAGGCCTGATGTATGGATTGGGTATGCGTTATCTGGGCATGTCATTAGGTAATTCTGTATTGCTGGGATTTACATCTGCATTCGGTGCATTAGCACCACCAATTTATTATGACTTAGCCAATGTTTCGGGTAAAGTTACATTTACCGAATTGCTGAATAGCACCTGGGGTAATGTGGTTTTAATAGGTATAGTACTTTGCCTTGTGGGTATTTACATCTGTGGAAAAGCAGGATATCAAAAGGAAAATGAACTTTCTGATGAGAAGAAGAAGGAAAGTGTAAAAGAGTTTAATCTTAAAAAAGGGTTGATCGTTTGCATATTGTCGGGAATATTAAGTGCTGGTTTTAACTATGGCATTGAAGCTGGTGCACCCTTGGCGGAAAAGGCTAACGAAGCATGGAAAGCAGCCAATCCCACAGAAAGCATGAATTTTCTTTTTAGAAATAATGTGATTTATGTGGTGCTGTTATGGGGCGGACTGGCTACCAATTTTATCTGGTGTATGGTATTAAATGCCAGGAACAAAACTTTTGGCGATTACACAAATCGTAAAACGCCCTTACTTAAGAACTACGTGTTTTGTGCATTGGCAGGCACTACCTGGTTCCTCCAATATTTATTTTATGGTATGGGTGAAAGTAAATTAGGTAATGGTTCAAGTTCATGGATATTGCATATGGCATTTATTATCCTTGTTGCAAATTTCTGGGGATTTGCGCTAAAAGAATGGAAAGGAGTTAGTAAAAAAACCAGGAACACCATTATACTTGGGATATTTCTAATTATACTTGCCGTAATTGTGGTAGGTTATGGTAATTCTTTGCACAATTAAATGGTATGAAAAAAAGACAACCTGTTATAGCGGTTTTTGATATTGGCAAAACAAATAAAAAACTGCTGGTCTTTGATGAAAATTACAAGGTAGTATCAGAAGAGACAACTCATTTTGACGAAGATGTGGATGAAGATGGATTTCCCTGTGAGAATATAGATGTATTAACTGCATGGATTCTCCATCATATTCAATTACTGAACCGGTCAAAATTGTTCCTGTTAAAAGCGATTAACTTTTCTACCTACGGAGCATCCTTACTTTATATAGATGCGCAGGGAAAAAGAATAGCACCTTTGTATAATTACCTGAAACCTTATCCGCAGGACGTATTGAACAAATTTTTTGCAACACATGGTGACAACGCAAAAATAGCAGTAGAAACTTCGTCTCCTGTTATGGGGCATTTAAACGCAGGCTTGCAATTGTATTGGTTTAAGCAACAAAGACCTGAATTGTATAAAAAGCTTTCTTCTGTGCTGCATTTTCCGCAATACCTCAGCTACCAGTTAACCGGAAAAATATTTGCTGAAATGACGAATGTCGGATGTCATTCAGCGATGTGGGATTTTAAACACGGTGCTTATCATCAATGGTTGCACGATGAAGGTATCATGGATAAATTATCAACCGTTGTTCAGGGTAACCATGCAGTATTTATGGAGAATGATAACAACGCAGATAAAATAGCAATAGGTATCGGGTTGCATGACAGTTCTGCCGCCATTATTCCATACCTTTTAAGTTTCAAAGAACCATTTGTAATTGTTTCTACCGGAACCTGGACAATCAGCCTCAATCCATTTAATAAAGCGTTACCCCAACTACAGGAATTAGATAATGGTTGCCCCAGTTACCTTACGTATGAAGGTGATCCTGTGAAGATCTCTATGAATTTTGCAGGGCACGATCATGATCAGCAGGCAAGCAGGATAGCTACTCATTTTAATGTACAAACAGATTATTTTAAAACAATATCATACGATCAGCATTTGATTAGATTGATCAATAGCAGTAAAGAAGAAGAAAGTTTTATCAGTAGGAAGACACATTTTAATTCTCCCACTGAACCCTGTGTTTTTCATCTTCGCCACCTTGCAGAATTTCAGTCGGCTGAGCATGCCTATCATCAGTTAATAATGGATATCATTAACCGGCAGGCAATGGCTACCCAAATGATCATGAATAAGAGTAAGGTGAAAAATATTTATGTAGAAGGCGGCTTTTGTAAAAACAATATTTACATGCAATTATTAAGTGATGCCTTTCCCGGAATGGATGTGTATGCTTCCTCAATGATACAGGGCACTGCATTAGGAGCCGCATTGGCGATTCACCATGAATGGAATAGTAATGCATTACCCGATACCCTTATCAACCTTAAATGCTGGCCCAAATCTGCGGATGCAATTATTCAAATTAATTGATGTATCGATTTTTTTTAGTCAACAATCAAATTCCGCCAGCATAGTTGAGAGTAGAAATAATTATACTTTGACAGGGATAGCACAGGATAGTAAAATCGTTTTGCGTTAATACATTTACATGATTAGGATTTACCTAAAGTAAATGAAGGTTAATGTGTAATTCGAATTGTTGAAAACGATTCCTACGGTGATTGGCTAATTACACTATGATACAGCGTTGGCAATCACTGAAAAATAAACTGTTTTTAAAAATTAAATAAAACTTATACCTGCCAGACAAATTTTTTAATAATATTTTTTATGAATACGAATACAGATCAATTCAAG
>CAMPGG010000190.1 GCA_946885335.1 uncultured Chitinophagaceae bacterium | reverse complement strand
TTAATAAGATCCATTAAGTGCTGTATATAGGACTTTTCATCATTAACCATAGGGCGATATTGCTGGTAGTTGATCACTTCTTTTTTAAAGTCCAGTTCTTTATTCAATCCAATTACAACCAATTTTTCAGATACCTGGTTCAACTCGGCATCTTCAAATTGCCCGTCTTTCATACAACAATGAAATAATAAATGACAAATTGCCTGGTTCTGTGTTGTTACTAGTTGTTGATACATGTTCTTTTTTTTGTTCAGTTATTCAACATTTATGCCACCGGGGTATAATTGGAAATGTAAAAAGTAAAATTAAAAAGTTCTGTGCTGTTTGATTGTTTTGATCACGCATGGTTTTTGCAACCAAATTTTAAAATTATCTTATGCAGGAAGTTATTCAGCAATTAAAATCAAAAGCAGGATTAAATGATGAACAGGCTAAAAAAGCCGTGCAAGTTATTACCGATTACATTGGGGAAAAATTCCCCATGATCAAAGGTCAATTATCAGGCCTTATGGGTGATAAAGAAAAAGGTTCCGGTGCTCCACAGGTAGGTGGTATTGATTTGGGTGGATTGGGATGAGGAATAGTTTAGAGTTTAGGGTTTAGGGTTTAGAGTTTAGAGTTGATTTTCGCATATGAACACTAAAAATTAAATTTTAAAGTTCTCACCTCTAAACCCTAAACAATCATTATGTTTTAGTAAAAGTTAACCGGATGTGTCCATCAGCCTGGTTACTAACGGGAACAGACATTTGCAAAATGAAACTGTTGGTGAGTTTTTCTTTAATCTCCAGCCTATAGCCGGTTTCAATATCCCGGGCCCTTTCTCCAGCTTCCAGTTTTTTAAATTGCAGCATAGGAACGGTGTCGCTTTTGTATAAGGACCAATATATATCCTGGCGGTTACCATTCTCCAATTCAAAATGACCATTCCCATTACCCTGCAGGTTCCAGATACTGTTCAGAAAATCTGTATGAGGCGCTTCATCAAACAGGTTGGATATTTTAATTCCTTGCGGAACATTAGCCTTTATATCAGTGATTGTCCAATTACCCTCGTAAACAGATTTTTGAACAGGCACTCCATTCATATCCCTGGTACTGCTGCATGCAGTCATCAAACCCAAAACAACAACAAGTATAAGCCATGCATTTTTTAGCATAATGATTTTTTTTATGGGATGTCATAAAAACCCTGCCAGCATATACCATTATAGAGTGGACATGTCAATTACAAAACGATAATGAACATCATTCTTCATCATTCTTTCGTATGCTTCATTGATATAGCTGATCGGGATAACTTCTACATCAGCCATTATGTTGTGTTCAGCACAGAAATCCAGCATTTCCTGTGTTTCAGCAATACCACCTACCAGTGAACCCGCCAAACGCCTGCGCTTAGAAATTAAATTAAATACACTGATCTCAGGTGCTTCCGGCGGAACGCCCAATAACACCATCGTTCCATCTACTTTAAGCAAAGAAAGATAAAGATTCAGATCGTGTTTGGCACTAACGGTATTGATCAACAGGTTGAAATAACTCCGGTGAACTTTTAATTTTTCCGGGTCCCTGGTTTCTATAAAACGGTGTGCTCCCAAATCCATTGCATCTTTTTCTTTGGACTTTGAAGTGCTTAAGACCGTTACTTCGGCACCCATAGCCACAGCAAGTTTGACAGCCATATGACCAAGGCCTCCCAAACCTATCACACCTACTTTATCACCTTTTTTTACATTCCATTGACGCAATGGCGAATAAGTAGTAATACCGGCGCAAAGTAATGGCGCAACCCTGGAAAGATCCAAATGATCCGCGATCCTTAAAACAAAACTTTCCTTACAAACTACTTTGTCACTATAACCACCCATTGTAGGCGTTCCATCTTTTTCCTTAGAGTTATAACTGCCTATTACACCGGTTTCGCAATATTGTTCCAATCCTTCACGGCAACTTGTACAAGTTCCGCAACTGTCAACAAAACATCCAACACCTGCCAGATCACCGATTTTAAACTTGGTTACTTTTTCACCAACTTTTGTTACCCGCCCAACAATCTCATGTCCGGGCACCATTGGATAAATAGAATTGCCCCATTCATTTCTTACCTGGTGAATATCTGAATGACATACACCACAGAATAAAATTTCAATCTGCACATCATCTTCATTCAATGCCCTGCGTTCAAAACTATATGGAGAGAGTGGGGTGGTTGCATCTTGCGCCGCCCATGCTTTTGTTGCGTTCATAAATTTTTGTGTGATTTTAGAAACTTTAAAGATAACTGTATAAAACTGTTCTTGTAGATTACATTATTTGATCAATTGCTTCCATAACGATTACACTCAATGGCGGTATAACTAATTTTCCTTTTTCTGAAATGGAATGAGGATCAAATTTTTTATGATCCTTTGTTTGCCATTGTGCATCATTTGAATCGAGCAGGGTGGTCCAACTTTCAGGACTACCGGGTAAGGTATAACTAATAGCTCCACTGGAAAAATTTAGAAAGCAAAGGATGTATTGCGATTCATCTTCGCTCCGGCGGTGTAAAACCAGACCTTTATTTTCCAAAACATAAGCCCGGATGTTATTCTTTTTAAAAGTTTGTAAAGCAGGCTGCTTTCGCATCTGGATCAAAGTTTTATACCACGCATGAATAATGCCGTGCTTACCTTTATTTCTTTTTTTCCATTGCAATTTACTGTCGGTGAATGTTTTTTCCGCTTGCGGATCAGGCGGGTCGGCTTCCCAATTAAAATCTTTAAACTCTTTTTTTCGTCCTTCTCTCACCGCATTAACTAATTCAAGGTCTGAATGATTTACAAAATAAAAGAAGGGCTGATCTTCTCCGTATTCTTCACCCATAAATAAAAGCGGAATGTAGGGTGATAATAATAATGTTCCTGCTGCCAGCTTCAATCTTTCCGCATTAACGAGCATGCTTAAACGCTCACCCTTTTCACGGTTACCAACCTGGTCATGATTTTGATTAAAGACTACAAACTTTTTTCCGCTTATACCGGCTGATGAAGAGCCGTGTTTTCTTTTCCTGAATTCCACGTATTCTCCACTGTGAACAAAGCCATCGGTAAAAGCTTTTGCCAATTGATCCAACCGCCGGAAATCTTTGTAACGATCTTTACCGTTTTCATCAATTTGAACGTATGCGGCATGGTGAAAATCATCCAGCCATTGCGCATCAAAACCATAACCACCTGTTTCCGGTGAGCGAATCACTTTTGGATCATTCAGATCACTTTCAGCAACCAGGTATAAATGCCGGCCCAATTTCATTTCAAGTCCATTGACTTTGTTATTTACAAAATCCCAAAAATGAACGGCACCATTATCAAAAATGGAATGAATAGCATCAAGCCTTAATCCATCAAAATGAAATTGCTCAAGCCAGTAAATGGCGTTATCCGAAAAATAATTTCGAACACCATCGCTATAGGCTCCATCAAAATTAACAGCATCTCCCCATGGGGTATGATAATGATCGGTAAAATAGGGAGCAAATTCATTAAAATGATTTCCTTCAGGCCCAATATGATTATAAACTACATCCAGGAAAACGGCTATGCCCTTTGAATGACAGGCATCAACCAGTTTTTTTAAACCCTCAGGGCCACCATATGAATGCTGTGTTGCATAGGGAAATACACCATCATAACCCCAGTTCCTGGTGCCGGGGAATTGTGCAACGGGCATTAATTCAATCGTGTTGATGCCGGTTTCCAAAAGATCATCCAATAACGGAATGATGGCTTCAAATGTTCCTTCTTCTGTAAAAGTGCCGACATGAATTTCATACATGATCATTTCTTTTATCGGCATTCCTTTCCAGGCTGCATCATTCCATTGAAAAGACTGGTGATCTACCACTTCGGAGGGACCAAATACGCCTTCCGGTTGAAACTGTGAAGCTACATCGGGCAGGTCTTTTCCATTTTCGGGTTGAAAAAAATACCTGGTTCCTGCTTTTATATCGTTGATGGTTACACTAAAATATCCCTGTTTGTCTTTTTGCATATCCACCAGCTTATCAACCGGGTGAACAATATGCAATTTCATATTTTCTTTTTCCGGTGCCCATACCCGGAACTGGCATTTATTTCCTTTAAGCAAGAATGCCCCTGTCATGTTTTATTTTTAAGATTTTTAATTATCCAGTTTAATGATGATTCCTTCATCTCCACTCAAATTGATATCGCCATCAATGCGCATTTCTTCCAGTTCCGGAATAGTTGCCGCTATTACCTTACCGGTAAATATTTCATGTTGTGGTTTAAAATAACAAGGCCTGTGGCTCATGTTCAATACAATAAGAAATCGGGGACTTCCTTCAGCATGGCGTATGTAAGCAATCATCTGGTTATTGGAGAAAACCGGTTTGTAATTTCCAACCATCAGGGAAGGTTCGCTTTGTCGCAGCGCAATTAATTTATGATAAAGCGTAAGCATGGAAAACGGCTTGTTTTTTTGAATGGCCACATTTTCTCTTGCATAAGATTTATCAATCCTCAGCCAGGGTTTGGCACCGGAGAAACCGGCATATAATGAATCGTCCCATTGCATAGGAGTGCGGGCCGGGTCACGACTGAGGTTTTTCGCAGGCATGTTTAAACCCTGCGGATCCTGTACTTCGTCAAATGGAATAGGCACATCTCGCATACCTATTTCATCACCATAATAAATTGTTGGTGTACCTCTTAAAGTGAGTAACAAAATCACCGCAACTTTAGCCTGCATTAAACCTACGCGACTGGTAATACGACTTTGGTCATGATTATCTAATACCCAGTTAGGCCAGCCATTTTCAGGCAATGCGCCTTCATATTCATCAATAACAGATGAAATGACAGATGCATCCCATGGCAAGCCAAGCAAGAGAAAATTAAATGGCAGGTGTGCGCCTTTATTATCCTGCCCATAATAAGTTACCAGTTTATGAACCGGTAAATAAATTTCACCAATTAATAAGCGATCACCGAATTCATCCAGCACAGCCCGCATTTCTCTTACGATGTCATGCACCATGGGTTGATCGGTGGAATAAACAGGCAGTAATTTTTCATAATCCGCCATGTGATCTTCATAGTCATTATTGACGGGATTATCCCTGAATTGTTTGTCTTTTATCATGTGCCACATCACATCGACCCTGAAACCGTCAACGCCTTTTTTTAACCAGAAACGGATCACATCGAACATGGCTTTTTTCACTTCTTCATTGCGCCAGTTAAGATCAGGTTGTTCTTTTAAAAAAGCATGATAGTAAAATTGCTTTGTATTTTCATCCCATTCCCATGCAGGGCCGCCAAAAACGCTTAACCAGTTATTGGGTGGTGATCCATCGGGTAATGGATCGTGCCATATATACCAATCCCGTTTGGGATTATCAATACTTGATTTGGATTCAAGAAACCATGGATGTTGATTGCTGGTATGATTTGGCACAAGATCAAGGATCAACTTCATATCCCGGTTGTGCAGTTCTGTCAACAATTTATCAAAATCATCCATGTTCCCAAAAATGGGATCAATGCCGGTATAATCGGCAATATCATATCCAAAATCAGCCATGGGCGAAGGGTAAATCGGGGAGATCCAAACCGCTGAAATGCCCAGCCACTGCAGGTGATCGAGTCTTTGAATAATTCCCTGCAAATCGCCAATGCCATCATTATTGCTATCCTGGAAAGATCGGGGATAGATCTGGTAAATGATTCCTTTTTGCCACCAGGCATATTGGTTGATTAGTTTATCCATGGCTGTAGTTACACAAAACATATTCCAGCCATTTGATCGGTTGAATAGTTGATAAGATGAATGGTTGATAAGTTTAGAATCCGGGAACAGGATAATGGCCAAATTGTTTAATTGTCAAATTGTTCAATTGTCTCATTGCCAAATTACCTCATTGTATATTTGCCCATTAAAAATTATCAAAAGAATTTTATGGTTCAGAGAATAGTAAAAATAGTAGCGCTCTCATTTATTTTATTTTACCTGCCCGTACAAAGTTTTGCCTGGGGCGTTTTGGGTCACCGGATTACCGGCCAGGTTGCCGACAGTTATTTATCAGCTAAAGCTAGAAAAGCAATAAAAAAGATTTTAGGCAATGAATCGCTTGCCATGGCGGCAAATTATGCGGATTTCATTAAGTCGGATTCAACCTATAAATACATTGATAACTGGCATTATGTAAATATTGATTCGGGTATGACTGCCCAACAAATACAACTGAAGTTGCAGAATGATACCAATACCAATATTTATAACAGGATCATTTTCTTGACAAATGAATTGAAGAGAGAAGACCTGCCAAAAGAGAAAATGGTTTTTTATTTAAAATTATTGATCCATTTTGTCGGTGACCTGCATCAGCCTATGCACGTAGGTCAATACAAAGATTTGGGAGGTAACCGCATTCGGTTAACCTGGTTTAACCAGCCATCAAATCTGCATCGTGTTTGGGATGAACACCTGATTGAATTTCAGCAACTGAGTTATACGGAATATGCACGTGCAATTAATTTTGTTAGTTATGACCAATTGAAAACCTGGCAACAGGCACCGGTGAGTGCATGGGTTTCAGAATCTTATTTTATTGCACAGAAATTGTACAGTGAATTTGGAGACCAGGAAATTAAATTAAGTTATCGGTATAACTATGATCATGTGGAAACATTGAATCAAAGACTTTTGGTTGGTGGTGTGAGGTTGGCTGGTTTGTTGAACGAAATTTTTGGATGATTTAGTCCTTCAAAAGCAATAAAAAATTTACACATGAAAAAAAGCATTTTATTATTTTCTATTTTTTGCATGATGCTGACGGCGGAAGCCCAAAACCAGTTGAATGTAATGACGTTTAACATCCGCCTGAATCA
>CAMPGG010000189.1 GCA_946885335.1 uncultured Chitinophagaceae bacterium | reverse complement strand
GCTCCATATTTCGCATTGTTTTGTTTTAGGATGTTGATCAACGTTACAATGATTCTTGCACCACTGGCACCCAACGGGTGACCCAATGAAACCGCACCACCATTTACATTTACTTTGGCTGGATCAAGTTTCATGCGCTTTGTATTTTCGATACCGACCACGGCAAAAGCTTCATTCAATTCCCAATAGGAAATGTCTTCCATTTTCAATCCTGCTTTTTCTACCGCTTTGGGAACCGCTAATGAAGGCGTTGTGGTAAACCATTCGGGTGCCTGCTCCGCATCGGCCCAGGACAGGATCTTTGCAATTGGTTTCAATCCCAGTTCATCGGCTTTTTCTTTACTCATTAAAACCAATGCGGCTGCGCCATCATTCATTGTACTCGCATTGGCAGCAGTAACCGTTCCATCTTTCTGAAAAGCGGGACGCAAACCTGCGATCTTATCAAATTTTACATTAAAAGGTTCTTCATCTTTTGCAAAAACAATGGGATCTCCTTTGCGTTGCGGAATACTAACAGGAACAATTTCACTATCAAATTTACCCTCATTAACAGCCGCCTGGCTGCGCTGGTAACTTTCAACGGCAAATGCATCCTGGTCCTCCCGGCTGATACCACATTCACTGGCACAAAGTTCGGCAGCATTGCCCATTGCATAATTTTTATAAACATCGGTTAATCCATCATGCGCCAATCCATCTACCAAACTTGTATTACCATATTTATTTCCCCAACGAAGGTTCGGAACATAATAAGGTACATTACTCATACTTTCCATACCCCCGGCAACAACAATATCAGCATCGCCCAATAATATACTTTGAGCTGCTAATGCAATGGACTTCATGCCGCTGGCGCAAACTTTATTCACCGTTGTGCAATTAACGTTTACGGGGAGCCCGGCCAGCATCGAGGCCTGGCGTGCAGGTGCCTGTCCAAGGTTTGCCTGTAACACACAACCCATTAAAACGTCATTCACTTTGTTTGCATCCACACCGGCTTTTTCCAATGCGCCCTTAATAGCTGCAGCACCTAATTGTGTGGCAGACAAATCTTTTAATGAACCACCAAAACTTCCCAATGGTGTACGAACAGCGGAAATAACATAGACTTCTTTAGGCATTTGTATCAATCGTTTAAATGAATAGTAATATTTGTTGGGGTGCAAAGATAACAATTGTTAGTGTCAGCGTAAAATGAGTAAAACGCCATTTTTCGGGTAATGATTTTTATATAAACAGTAAATGGTAGCCAGAATAAATTACGAATGTATATATTCGGCAAATTGTAAATTAAAAGTTGTAAAAAAATGAATACATTTTTAAAAAGAACCAGTACACTGCTGCTTATTACCCTGTTCATCACCGGTAGTTACGCGATTGCCCAATCGAAAGATCCGGTTGTGGATAACATCATTAAAGAAGCCAATGAAAATTCACAATTGGAAAACATGGCGCATGAACTTACGGATTTGATTGGCCCAAGACTCGTTGGCACGCCACAAATGAAAAATGCGCATGATTGGGCAGTTGCCAAATATAAAACCTGGGGTATTGATGCACGTAATGAAAAATGGGGTGAATGGCGTGGCTGGGAAAGAGGCATTACACATATTGATATGGTGCACCCAAGGGTAGAATCTTTGGAAGGCATGCAACTGGCATGGAGCCCATCTACAAAAGGAAAAACGGTTACCGCAGAAGTAATTGTAATACCAGATGTTTTGGATTCAATGGCATTTCAAAAATGGTTGCCACAGGTGAAAGGAAAATTTGTGATGATCTCTATGGCGCAACCAACAGGCCGGCCGGAATATAACTGGGAGGAGTATGCGACAAAAGAATCGCTGGAGAAAATGAAAAAAGACAAGGAAGAAAAAAATACAGCCTGGCGCAATCGTATCAGTAAAACGGGATACAATACCAGGACATTGGCAACTGTATTGGAGAATGCAGGCGCTGCCGGTATTATTGCCTCCAACTGGTCTAACGGGTTTGGTGTTAATAAGATATTTGGTGCCAATACCAAAAAAGTTCCAACAATTGATTTAGCCTTAGAAGATTATGGCATGTTATACCGCCTGGCAGAAAGTGGTCATCAGCCACGCATCAGCGTAAAAGCAGATTCAAAAGAATTGGGCATGGTTCCTACTTTTAATACCGTAGCAGAAATTAAAGGAACTGAAAAACCAAATGAGTATGTAATGTTATCTGCGCATTTTGATTCCTGGGATGGTGGTACAGGCGCTACGGATAATGGAACCGGAACGTTGGTGATGATGGAAGCGATGCGCATCCTGAAGAAATTTTATCCAAACCCTAAAAGAACCATCTTAGTGGGTCATTGGGGAAGCGAAGAACAAGGCTTGAATGGTTCAAGGGCCTTTGTTGAAGATCACCCGGAAATTGTTGACAATGTACAGGCACTGTTTAACCAGGATAATGGTACCGGTCGCGTGGCTAATATTTCAGGACAGGGATTTTTACATGCATATGAATTTATGGGTCGATGGCTTTCAGCGGTTCCTGCTGATATCCGCAGGGGAATTGAAACACAGTTTCCAGGTTCACCCGGCGGTGGCGGATCGGATCATGCAAGTTTCGTAGCTGCCGGCGTTCCTGCTTTTATGCTGAGTTCGCTGAGCTGGTCATATGGAAATTATACCTGGCACACCAATCGCGACACTTATGATAAAATTGTTTTTGATGATGTTCGGAGCAACGCGATTTTAACCGCCATTTTGGTTTATATGGCCAGTGAAGATCCTGAAAAAGCAAATCGTGAAAAAATTGTATTGCCTTTTAATGAAAGAAGAAATGAACCGGGAACATGGCCTGCAAAAAGATCTCCAAACCGCAAAGGTGGCGTTGATTAATGTTTTTAAGATCATGATATACCAAACCGCGGAAAAGTTTTCCGCGGTTTTTTTTATTCCTATCCTGCAGTTGAAACTTTTACCAGGATCATAATTCCTTTAAATGAATTGCTACCTTCATTAGCCAAAGAAAATTCCACAAAATCAAAAGACACAAATAGCTGAAATGAAAAAACCATTGGTCTCTCCTGCTTCAGAAAAAGATGATCATGCATTGCAATCATTGGTTGAATTTTATAATGAAACGCTGGGTTTTTGTCCGAACAGTGTAAAAACAATGTATCATCGGCCACAGATTGCTTACGCATTTATTGAATTGAATAAAGCCGTGATGGAAAATAAAGGCCGGGTGAGCAGTGCATTAAAAAGAATGATCGGCTTTATAAGCAGTTATGCAGCAGGTTGCCGTTATTGCCAGGCGCATACCATCAGGGCCGCAGAAAGATATGGCGCTGAAGCAGAAAAAATGGAAAACATCTGGGATTATAAAACCCACCCTGCATTTTCTGAACCGGAAAAAGTTGCTTTAGAATTTGCTTTGCTTAGTTCTGCTATTCCAAATGCGGTTGATGATGATATTGCAGAAAAATTAAGATTGCATTGGGATGATGGTGAAATTGTTGAAATACTTGGCGTGATTGCTCTCTTCGGTTTTTTGAACCGCTGGAATGATTCAATGGGTACAGCGATGGAAAAAGGCGCTATCGAATCGGGAGAAAAATTTTTACAAAAAAAAGGATGGACAACTGGTAAACATGCATATTAAAAAGAAATTATTTTAATTGAAAGATCATTTCAACAGACCTTAAAAAGCATAACATGAATGCAGCAGAATTAAAATCAATCCAGGCTCCGTTAAAAGATCAATACAGGAACGATCCTGCATCTGCTATCATCACTTTAAAGGCTACCGGAAAAATTGGTGAAGGCATATCCTGCAAAGTAGAAACCGGCAAAGCTGTTGTTGAAGCTGGGTTACATCCTGCAACCGGGGGAAATGGATTGCTGGCATGTTCAGGCGATATGTTGCTGGAAGCATTGGTTGCCTGTGCAGGTGTTACATTAAATGCTGTTGCTACAGCCATTGAAGTTGACATAAAAAATGGAACAGTAACCGCAGAAGGTGACCTCGATTTTAAAGGCACATTAGGTGTTTCTAAAGAAGTGCCGGTGGGTTTTAAATCTATCCGTTTGCAGTTTAGCATTGAAACGGATGCGGAACCAGGTAAATTAGAATCATTATTAAAACTGACCGAACGGTATTGCGTTGTTTACCAAACCTTGAAAAATGGCGTTGATCTGAAAACCAGTATGCATACAAACTAACCTGTTATAAAAGCATTGGCTACATGCATCATCTTAAAATATTGATAACATGAAAACTTCATTCATCGTTGTTTCGTTTTGTGCATTTATTTTTTTTAGTTGCGGAACCAAAAATAGCGAAACAGCAGATGGGAATGGTGAAGCTGTTATTGCCGACACGATTGTAAACTATGAAGAAACCGGGTTAAGATTTGCCAATAGTACACAAGCTGTTTTAGGTAAAAACTTAATGAAGGCGATCAATGAAAAAGGCGCAGAAGGGGCATTAGCATTTTGCAATGAAAAGGCATACCCGCTTACCGACAGCATGGCACAGGTGTTAAAAGCTTCCATCAAAAGAGTAAGCGATAAACCACGGAACAAAAATAATTTAGCTAACGGCAACGAAGCAGCGCATATAAAGGCTTTCAAAGAAACCCTGTCCAAAGGAGAACAGCCAAAGCCGGTAGTAATGGAAATAAATGGAAAGATGGTTGGACACTATGCCATTATCACCAACAAAATGTGCCTGCAATGCCATGGCACAATTAATAAAGAAATCTTACCCCAAACATATTCCAGGATCAATACGCTTTATCCGGATGACAAGGCAACAGGCTATGCCGAAAACCAGGTTCGGGGATTATGGGTTATTGAAATGGAAAAAAATATGAAATGATAAGACCTTTCACCATTCATATTGAGCAGGAAGTATTGAATGATATGTTGAGGCGGATTCGCCAAACAAGATGGCCGGATGCGATAGAAAATTCCGGCTGGAGTTATGGTGCGGATCTTACATACATGAAAGAATTAGCTGGCTATTGGCAAACATCATTCGACTGGCGGAAAACGGAAATGCAGATCAACAGCTATGAAAATTATATTGCGGAAATAGATGGGTACAATGTGCATTTTGTGCATGTAAAAGGAAAAGGAAAAAGATCCATTCCTCTTATCATTACACATGGCTGGCCCTCGTCTTTTTTGGAAATAATGAAACTGGTTCCGTTGTTAACAGAGAATAAAGAGTTGTCATTTGATTTGGTGATCCCATCCATAATGGGATTTGGATTCTCTGAAAAAATAATTCATCCGGGTTGTAATACTTCTTTCATGGCAGACATTTGGTTTAGGCTGATGACGAAACTGGGTTATTCCACATTTGGTTTGCAGGGTGGCGACTTTGGTGCAGGCGTATCTTCGGCCCTGGCATTAAAATATCCAAAACATGTTTTGGGTTTGCATCTTAATTATATCCCGGGTAATTATCAACCTGTCCTGGCCAAAAGTGAAAAGTTTTCAGAGGAGGAAATGCTTTATTTCAAGTCTGAAGAAAACTGGTATGCAAAAGAAGGTGGCTATTCTCACCAGCAAAAAACTAAACCGCTAACCTTAGCTTATGGTTTAAATGATTCCCCTGTTGCATTATGCGCATGGATCATTGAAAAAATGCATGGCTGGTCCGATTGCAAAGGACAAATAGAAAACATTTTTACCAAGGATGAATTGCTTTCAAACGTCACCCTGTATTGGGTTACCGAAACTATTCATTCATCTGTGAGGCTATACAACGAGAACAGTAAATTTCCACTCAAATTGGAAAAAAATTCAATGATCAATGTCCCGGTTGGTATTGCACGTTTCAAATATGAAGAACCATTTCCGCCCCGGAAATTTATTGAAAGAGGTTTCAATATTATACATTGGTCTGATTTTCCTGCAGGTGGTCATTTCCCTGCTGTAGAACAACCCCAATTATTAAGCGAAGATATTTACAGGTTTTTCAGAAATATTGTTGATGCTTGATATTTTGGTTTCTTAAAAGGCTGTAGTATTTTACCTGGATAATCATTTAAAACTTATTTTTCAACTTCATCGCCCGAAAACCTGCCCTATGGATTTTCTACCATACTACCTGATACTTTTCATAATCGCATTTTCTGGCATTATTGTTTTCATTGAATTTTTTAGTTTTTTGTTTACGGGAAGCGGTATAATTAAAAAAGTTCTTTTAAAAATTGTTGAAATCATTTCCCTGATTATTTTACCGTTTGCATACGGAATTGGTAATTTCAATCGTTCACAGGATTGCTGTAGTGAAGTTGCATTCTCCCCGGATCATCAACTTAGCTTACTCGTATTAATTACACTATCCCTGTTTGCTTATTTTTATTCCAGTTATCGAAAGGGCATTGCCTCACCTGTTTTTGAAATAATCTTAAATGTTTTATTACTTATCGGTATCATGCTCAATATTGTTATTGGCATCCATACAAATTCATTTGCTTTGGCGTTAGGTGGTAATGTTCCAATTATTTTATTAGGCATACTGATGCTGGTAAAAAATCAAAGAAAGCTGATCGTTTATTCGCAGGAACAAAAATTTAATCCGAAAAATACTTTTGAAAAATTTGCCTGGAAAATTTTAAACCTGCAACCAGTTTGGAAATATCCTGTGATATTCATTTGTTGTTTGCCTGTAATTATTTTGCTTACCACTTTACTATTAATTTTTGGACAAAAACCTGATTCTATGATCCGAGTGTTTACTGACACTTATTATCATGGCTTATCACAATGGGATTATAAATGTGAAAATGTGAGTTGTGGCGGTCATTACCTCTGTTCCGTTGCTGCAAATGGTCATAATCAAATTGTTAGACCACAAAGATTGGGGATTAGGAATGGTGCCTACATCATTTGCAACAGGCAATTGCTGATTTCAAATGCGTTTGAAGAATTGATACAAGAAA
>CAMPGG010000188.1 GCA_946885335.1 uncultured Chitinophagaceae bacterium | reverse complement strand
CTGACATCTCTTATGTTATTTTCCTAAATGAATTTTCACTGCGAATCGAAATCTATTTTACTGTGTATTGATAACAGTCACTCTCAAGCACAACGTCTAATGTTATTGCATCAATTACGCGGAAATGTATGTCGAAGCTGCTGCCTGAGGGTATGGCTGATACACTCCTCCATATCATATCCTCCCCATTTCCCTTTTCGTCGGTTAGTATAGCATGTGGCGTTAAGCCATAACCAAGTGTAAGCCATGACATACTTGTACAGTTGCCATCAACCGCATTAATTGCATCAACTGCACGCTGTAGAAGGTATTCATGGTCCGGTTCAAGGTGATGAACCTTTGTATCCAGGTTGATAATTTTAGCAGCACCCCCATCTTGACTGAAGTGGATATGTCCGCCCCGGTTTCCTTCTCCGCGAAGTACCACTTCAAGATTATACTGAGACTCTCCTTCACTGTTACTTTTAGAAGCTGAAATTATTTTTTCTTCTGGCATTGGCAGTTGCTCCTGGGACGCACTGTCCTTTTTACAACTCAGGAGTTGAAAGCCTAAGAGGATGATTAAGGCTATTTTAAATACAATGGCAGTTATTGTTTTTGTTTGCATGTTGTTTAAATTTTAGGTGATTATCAGTAATACAATGTAGCCTTTATCAAAAGCAGCATTTTACTATTTAGGCCAACAGGTTTTGTAATCGTGCACAAAACATGTGAGGTATGGTATCCACCGTTCACCGACGATAACCGGCATTGCCCGAAATTTATTTGTTATTCACCTTTATTAAGCAGCCGGATGAATTGTTTACAAAAGGGTTTATGTAATTTCATGAAGCAACTATGCTATGTGAGCCAGCATGATTTTATATTTTCCAACAAATTGCACCACCGTATAGCACGGCATGCTGCTTTTTGGTTTGCCTGTTGGTTATTTTATATCATCACTTTTTATATTCCGCTTGGAGTTTTTCCTGCATGGAACACGGAACATTTTGCTGCAAATTCTGCAAGGCTCGGCTTCCCAATATGGCTGAAGTGGCGCATATTGAATTCAACCTTTATTTTTTTACCTCAAATTCCGTTCGCCTATCTCTTTATTTATTTTGTTTTACCACGGCTTTTATTTAATAGAAAAAAATTGACATTTACATTTGGAGTTACTGTAGTCATGGTAGGCATTATTTTGTTGCTACAGTATTTAACCGCGTGGTTGGTAGACTGGAATAATGTTCGCATTTTCCCGGACCGGGTAATGATTAGCCCTTCCTATAGAATAAGTCTGGTAATGAAAGGTGTAGCATTTAATTATCCAGTAATTGGAGGTTTTGCAATTATTATTAAAATGATGAAACGTGGGTGGTTAAAGCAGCAGGAAACCCTACAGGTTGCAAAAGAGAAAGCAAGCGCCGAACTGCAATTACTAAAAGCACAGATACATCCACATTTCCTTTTCAATACACTTAATAATATTTATTTCTTCACACTTACATCTCCTCAGAAAGCACCGGAAATGCTGATGAAGCTTAGTGATATACTACACTACATAATGAATGAATGTAACCATAGTCATGTTCTATTAAAAAAAGAATTGAAAATGATAGAAGACTATATGGCTTTAGAAAAATTCCGTTATGGCAATCGCCTGAAAATGAAACTTGAAATAAAAGGAGCTTACCATGATAAATTGATTCCGCCATTATTGCTGATACCCTTAGTGGAAAATAGCTTTAAGCATGGTACAAGTAAAATGCTGGAGAATCCCTGGGTTAATCTTAATATAACCATTGATGAACACTGCTTATTTTTTTTATTGAGCAACAGCAGGCCATATGAAGTGCTGCCATCGCAACACAACGTACATATTGGTTTGAATAATGTAAAGAAAAGATTACAGTTATTGTACCCTGAAACGCATGAATTCACCATCGTTAACACTTCGGACAGCTTTGAAGTTTTTATGAAGATTCGTTTAGAAGAAATAAATATTGCGGAGCAACAAATAAAACCAGCAATAACAGAATATGCAGTGGCATGATTTAGTTTTTTCCAATCAGCGTCGGCACAAAACGCGGCGGCATCTTGCATTTTGGCTATGGTGGTGGATATATATTGTGTTCACTATTTTTTTTACACTTGCATTGCCTGAAATATCAACTTCAAGATCACAGCTCTTCCACCAGCACCAGCCAGGGATAAATGAACTGGGTTTTATGTTATACTGTTTGTTGGTGTTAGCAAAATCATTTTTGCTTTTGCTAACTCATATGTTTTACTGTTATGCTGTAATTTATTTTTTAATACCCAAATTTTTATTAAAAAGAAAATATCTCTCTGTGCTTGCTGGTTTATTGGGTGCCAGTGTTCTCATTGTTACCATGGGTTATTTTTTATACAGCTTTGTTTACCCTTTTATTGACAAGTTGTTCGAATTAAATAAACCAATAAAGAATATTCTTTGGGCAAGCATTGATGCAAGTTTACTAAACGCTATAAAGGTGACCCTGGTAGCATCAGTCATTATCTTATTGAAGCGATGGTGGCTAAAACAAAAGGAAAAAGAAACACTGGAAAAAGAAAAGATAAATGCTGAATTGCAGTTGCTGAAAGCACAAATTCACCCGGCGTTTCTTTTCAGCACACTTAGCAATATAACTGAGCATTCCCGTACAGCTTCATCAAAAGCTCCTGAAATGCTGATCAAGCTTTCGGACTTGTTAAGCTATATGCTATACGAATGTGATGTACCAAAAGTGCGACTGGAAAAGGAAATCTCCATGATAAAAAAATACATGGCGCTTGAAAAAATCAGGCAGGGAGAACGATTAGAATTGACCTTTCAAATTAATGGGAATGTGGATAGACAGATGATTAGCCCTTTATTGTTGCTTCCTTTTATTGACAATAGTTTTTCTTATTGTAATAATGTATTGGTTGAACAAGCCTGGGTAAATCTTGAAATAACTGTCGAAAATAATAACCTGTCTATGAAAATATTCAATGGAATTCCGGCAGGGATTGCTGCTGATGCAAAAAAAGTTGATGAATCATTTATCAATGTGCAAAAACGTCTTAAGATTTTATATCCCGGCAAGCATGAGTTAAAAATAAATGCGGAACAGGAACTATTAATGCTTCATTTAAATCTTAACTTAGAAGAGACTGCACAGGAAGAAGTAACTACCAGCGAAATAACCAAACCTGCTTTGAGCTATGCCTGAATCTAAAAAAATAAAATGTTTGGTTATAGATGATGAACTTCCGGCAAGGGAAATTCTGAAAAAACATATTACTGGTGTAGAAGCTTTGGAACTATGTGGTATTTGCACAAATGCTGTTGAAGCCATTTCTTTTTTAAAAGATAACAGGGTAGATCTTTTATTTCTTGATATTCAGATGCCACATTTATTAGGTACTAGCTTTTTGCGCACCCTTAAAAATCCTCCTAATGTTATTTTCACTACTGCATACCGCAAATATGCTGTAGAAGGTTTTGAATTGGATGCTGTCGACTATTTGCTCAAGCCAATCAGTTTTGAAAGATTTTTAAAAGGGGTGAATAAGGTGTTACAATTAAATCTTCTTGGCAAAGGTGATACAGCAGCAATGACTACAGAAATCCACCAGGAATCAATGCCTCCTTTTTTATATTTCCGCGCCAACCGCAAAATGGTAAAAATTCTGTTTAATGATATTTTATATATTGAAGGTTTGAATGATTATATAAAAATCATTACCATTAATAAAACCATTATCACAAAACACCTGCTTGCATCCCTGGAAGAAATGCTTCCATCAAATGCGTTCATAAGAATTCACAAGTCGTTTATAATTGCTATCAATAAAATAGAAAGCTTTAATGCTGACTCGGTAGAAATTGACAAAAAAGATATTCCTGTTGGCAGGCTTTTCAAATTTAATCTGAATAAAATTTTAAGTTCAACTGCCGTTTCACAAGCCATAATCTCACACCCTGTAAAAAAATAATGGTGGTTCTTATTAGCAGGTAATAAAACAAAAATTTATGCTGCTGCTAAAAATACCCTGGCTTATTTATTTTATTTTTTTTATGCTGTATGATGTTGTTTCTTTTGCACAAGAAGGAACGATTAATGGACTTGTTAAAGATGGAGACTTCGTATTATCCTCAGCGACCATCTTAATTTCAAATAAAACCATTCTTACAAATATTAAAGGTGAGTTTTCTTCTACTTTAAAAGCCGGAAGACATACAATCACTATTACACATGTTGGCTACAAAAAATTACAAGAAGCTATAGAAATTAATTCCGGAGAAATCAAATCGCTTCAATTTTTTATGGTTCGTGATGAGCAGATGGAGGAAGTGATGATTTTGGGTTCACGTTCATTTGTACAGCGAAGTTATTTGAATACGGCTGTTCCGGTGGATTTGATCTCATCAAAACAACTACAACAAACCGGTCAGCTTTCATTAATACAGATGATGAGTTTTGCAGTCCCATCAATCAATACCTCACGACAAAATTTATTTGAACCAGTAACCCTTCGCGGACTTAGCCCGGACCATACCCTGGTATTATTAAACGGCACCCGTTATCATAACACTGCTTTTGTAAATGTCGATGCCATCCGCGGCACGTTAGGTACGGGTAGCGTTGGTAATGACCTAAGCTCTATTCCCTTCTCTGCCATTGAAAAAATTGAAATACTTCGTGATGGATCTTCTGCACAATACGGGTCAGATGCTATTGCCGGAGTGATAAATATAATATTGAAAAAAGCAACAGAAAAAACGGTAATCAACCTGCAATTGGGACAGCAATATAAGGGAGATGGAGAAAGTATACTTTTTGGCATCAACCGGGGTATCAAACTAAATAAAAAAGCCCTGCCCGGAAACAAGCAAGGATACCTCAATTTCTCGGGTGATTTTCTTTACCGCATGCCTACACACAGGGGTGGCAATTATTTAGGTACAGTTTACAAAAACTTACCTCCTCCCGGATCAACAAAAGAAGATAGTTTAAGAATTATAGCGATGGATGATTCTATAATATCTGCAAGAAATTTTAGCCGGAAAACTCCAGTTAGTAATGATGGTAATATAAAACTAAGCCGCTTCGGGATCTTACTTAATGGGGCTTATCCAATTAACAAACAGGTTGAATTGTTCTGGACTGGATCTGTTAACTATCGGTATGCTTTAAACCGGGGAGCTTATCGTTTTCCAAAAACCATTACCCAGGTCAATACGGATTTATGGCCTGATGGCTTTAAAATTAAGGCGATAACTAACAGCCGGGATATTACAGCTATTGTTGGTGTAAGAGGCAAAACAAATACGAATTGGAACTGGGAATGGGAAAGCACATATGGAGAAAATTCAAATAAACAAATTGGCAGGAACACAAACAATGCATCTCAATATCTTTTAGGCGAGAATGCGCCAACTGAATTTTATGGCGGAAGATTTATCTTAAGACAACAAATTAATAACATTAGCATTGCAAAGGATTTGGCAAAACAAGTAGGAAATGTAAAAACATTTAATATTGGTTTAGGGGTTGAATACCGTTATGAAAATTATCGAACAATTGAAGGTGAAGAAGCTTCATGGAAAGATTATGATTATTCGGGAATAAGAACAGGAGGTGCTGCAGGTACAGGAGGTATCAGGCCTGAAGATGCCATAGATGAAAGTCGCGATATTGCCAGCTTTTACATTGATTTGGAATCAGACATAAATGAAAGTTTACTTATAAACATGTCGGGCCGATATGAGTATTACGACATTTTGGGTGGTAATATCACTGGAAAGCTTGCCATGCGTTACAAATTCTCTTCTAAATTTTTTATTCGTGGTTCCATAAGCAATGGGTATCATGCTCCAGCATTACCACAGATTCATTTGAATTTAACAAGCATAGTATGGAGATTAGGTATTCCTTTAACAACCGGCATTTTTTCAAACAAGAGTGATATCGCAAAATCGTTTGGTTTAAAACCTTTACAGCCGGAAAAAGCAATCAATGCAAGTGCTGGTCTTACTTCAACCCTTTCACGGCATTTGAATGTAACGGTTGATGGATATTGGATTGAAATAAGGAACCGCATTGTATTGAGTGGAATATTTGATAAGACTAATCCTGGAGTATATGCAATACTTCATAACCGTGATGACATTGACCAGGTTCGATTTATTTCAAATGCCATAAATACGACAACAAGAGGAATTGATGTTGTTATAAATAGCAAATGGATCATTCAAAAGTCGGCCCTTGAATTATCTTTAGTTGCAAACTTTACCCAAACAAAACTTTTTGGTCCAATACAGGTTGCCGGTAAACTATCTGCTGATGTAATAAATAAAAATACTTTGTTCAATACGGAAGAAAGAGAAAAAGTTGAACACAGCCAGCCGGCAAGTAAAATAATATTATCAGCGAATTATAAAAGAGAAAAAATGGGAGTTTTAATTCGAAGTACACGATTTGGGGAAACAGCTATTGCTCCTGCTTTTACTGATCCAATCACCAGGGTTGTAAGTTTTTTGAATGAATCTTTTTCACCAAAAATTCTCACTGATTTCAATTTTTACTATTCACCAACAACTTGGCTCACATTAACCGCCGGCATTAACAACATTTTTGATATTTATCCTGACCCCATAAAAAATCCATTAAACCAAAACCAGGGGATTTTAAAATATAGTAACCAGGGAACCCCATATGGATATAATGGCGGTTATTATTTCCTGAGTATGAGTTTCAATTGGTAGATGGTTATGCGAATAAATTTCGGCAAACTACTTTTATTTTATACAGTATTGTATTCAAAGGAAGATAATAATGGATGTTGGCTAATTAAAAAATCAGGTTAAGAAAAATATGCAAAATGATATCCGTTAATCATTGCTAATCAAAAATTTCGATCGCATTGCACTGTCCAAAAACAAAAAATCCTCTCAGC
>CAMPGG010000187.1 GCA_946885335.1 uncultured Chitinophagaceae bacterium | reverse complement strand
GTTTTAGGAAATTCTTTTTCATGGATGGACATGTTAACTTATGTACTGGGAATAGCTTTGGTTATAGCTTGTGAAATTTTAAACAACTTTTTTAAAGTCAAAAATTAAATTGATCAAAAAGCTTATAAACAAGATATTTAAAATCCGGATCAAAAAAGTATTTCATAAATGTTCTAAGTCATTACACCCTAAGTTTTCTCAATAAAATTGAAATAAAAAGAGCTTATCAATATACAATTAAATGGAAAGTTGTAATATTGCTGCCCGTTGAGCCCGGGTGGCGGAATTGGTAGACGCAGCAGACTCAAAATCTGCCGTCCGCAAGGATGTATCGGTTCGACTCCGATCTCGGGCACGCTTTAAAACCCTGGTAATTAATTGCCGGGGTTTTATATTTTTGGTTGAATTCAATTCACTACTTATTCATTTATTATGATAAGAATAGGACTCATTAAAGAAGGGAAGACACCGGCAGATAACAGGGTAGCACTCGCTCCTGATCAGTGTAAATGGATCAATAAAAATTTGAATGATGTTGAAGTCATTGTGCAATCTTCTCCTGACCGTTGTTTTAGCGACAGGGAATATTCAATGGCCGGCATAAAAGTGGTTAACGATGTATCTGATTGCGATATCCTTTTTGGCATAAAAGAGGTGCCTGTAGATCAACTCATTCCCGGGAAAAAATACCTGTTCTTTTCTCATACCAAAAAAATGCAGCCCCATAATAAAAAATTGCTGCAGGCTATCATGGAGAAGAAAATTACTTTGATCGATTATGAATGCCTTGAACATGAAGATGGACAACGCATCATCGGTTTTGGTTTTTTTGCCGGTGTAGTTGGCGCACACAATGGCATGTGGGCTTATGGCATGCGGACCGGGGCCTATCAATTGGAAAGGGTGTACAAACAAAAGAGTTTTAAAGAGCTTATTCATACCTATTTTGGATTAAAAATACCCGCGGTAAAAATTGCAGTTACTGGTTCGGGCAGAGTTGCACATGGTATTTTGGAGATCATGAACCTGATGGGCATACACGAAGTGGAACCGGATGAATATCTTGAACGTGAATTTGCATATCCTGTTTACACCCAATTAAAAGGGCCGTTATTGTATGAACATGCGGTTGATAAAACGTATAGCCGATCACATTTTCATGAGCATCCGTCAACATATCAAAGTAAATTTTTGCCCTATGCAAATGCTACTGATATTTTAATGAATGGGATTTATTGGGAAAAAAATATTCCACGGCTTTTTGAAAAAGAGGATGTAAAAGATGAAGATTTTCGCATCCGTGTCATTGCGGATATCACGGATGATGAAAACGGTTCGGTGCCAATCAATATGGGAGATCAGTCGATACAGGATCCTGTTTACGGCGTTGATAAATACAGTTTGGAAAAAACGGCTCCATTTCTTCCTAAAAGTATTGATGTGATGGCAGTGGGTAATCTTCCCAATGAATTACCCCGGGATGCCTCCAGGTATTTTGGTGAACAATTGATAAAGTATGTGTTGGAAGATATTGTTCATAACGGATCAAACATCATTGAAAGAGCTACTATGGTGAAAGATGGTAACTTAACGCCCGGCTATGCTTACCTGGAAGATTATGCGAAAATGAATGGTTCATAGGTGCAGGTAAAAATCTTTCAATAATAGCTTGAAAGCATCTGTGTATTGGTTGTCACCATCTTTAATGATTACAACCGATTCTTTACAATTTTCTAAACCAGTTCCTGTTCTTCCCTGTATAATCATCCTGAAATATGTGGGATGATTTATTGTTTGCTTTACATATACAATTTGCTCCGCCTGGAGTCCTGCATTGTTCAACAATATCAACCATTCTTCTTTCTTTTTAAATGGAAGGAGCAGGCAGAATTTTCCGTTGACTGAAATATTTTCTTTGATTGAATGAACAAGCTCCGAAGGATATAAATGTGTTTGATGATGGGCTATGTTTTTCCGGTTATCCGGTGACTTTAATTCATTTTCATAAAAAGGGGGATTTGATATAACGAGGTCATATTTCTTTTCAGCATGAAAGTTTTTGATGTCTGTGAGAATGATCTTGATTTGATTTTTCCATGGTGAAGCCAGAACGTTTTCCTGCGCCTGGTTTGCGGCAGCTTCATCAATTTCAACAGCATCGATCAATGCAGCGGGGAATTGTTGTGCAATCATCAAAGAAAGCAAACCGGAGCCGGTGCCAATATCCAAAACATTTTTTACAACAGATCCATTCATCAGTGAACTGATCATGCTACCAAACAAACAACTATCCGTTGTCACCTTCATGGCGCAGGCATCCTGGTGAATAATAAATTGTTTAAACTGGAAATAACTATTGGCCATTGGAGAAAATAAAAATGAAATTATGCATTATGCAATGGAATGCTGGGGCAAAAAAAAACCGTCACAGCTTGCTGTGACGGTAACTTTCAGGAGTCTGAATGTTAATTAACCGAATAAACCACCTTTTTTCAGGGTTCTTACGCCCTCACCGATTTTTAAACCGTTGTGATACACTTCGATCCTGTAATCACCAGTCTGAAAATCATTCAGCTTCAAAGGAACCTGGATTTTCTTTCTTGTTCCGGTTTCATACTCGGTAGAAATTCTTGAAGTAAATTTTATATCGCCATCCATACGGGTTGTGTAAGTACCACTTCCGAATGAAGGATCAGAAATAACTTGTCCGTCAGGTGCTGTTACTTTTACATAAAGGTCAGCTGGGCCAGACTGTGCAATGCGATTTTCAACATCAAAACCAATTACCAGTTTGTCAACCTTACGAGCTGTAGTGGTAGTTTTTTCTTTACCGCTGTTTTTTTCATTAATAGGGGTGATGCTGATATTTGAAGCACTGAAAGTAGAACCAATTTCAACTGTTTCAGATAAAGCCATGTTATCAGAAGAAGCGGTCATTAAATTGCTTTCCAATACTTGCTTTTCTGTAGTCAATTGAGTGTTAGTTGATGCCAACACCTGGTTTTCACCAGTAAGGCGGGTAACTTCAACTTCCAGGTTTGCCAGTTTTTCATTCAAAGTGGCAATTAAAGTCCGTGCACGCTTTAATTCTGCATCTGTTGCATTTTTCTTATTCAAAATGCTGCGGATCTCAGATTTCAACCTGCTGATCTCAGAATTATTTTCACTGATCTGACCCTGGAACTCATTGTTGCTTCCGGTTAATGAATCAAGACGGCTCAATGCATCGTTGTACATTAACTGTACAGAATCACGTTGGCTCATAGATGTGCTAACCTGCGTTTGAGAAGCTTCTAATTTTTCGGAAGTTTGGTTTTTATCATATAATAAATAACCCCATGTTCCTAATAAACCAGCAGCCAGAATACCGATCAGAATGTTTTTGTTGCTATTGTTCCGCGGCGTTTCTTTTTGCGGTGTAGCGGATGGATAGTTTGTGTTTGCCATTTTTAAAGGTTTTTGTTCTTTAATGAGTTGATGATAAAATTAATCTTTATAAATGCAAATTATACTTATGTGTATTAAGCGTTGGTAATTTGCTTTCGTTGCTTTTCGTCAACGTTGCTACCAATTTCGAAAACCGTGCCAAAAACATTAATCCCTGTTTAGTAAGGCTTTTAGCCTGTTTTGTTAAAAAAATCAGAACAACTATCTTAGCGCCCATGTCCGCTGAAAAGATAATCTCCGACTGGAAAAGAAAACTGTTTAAACCAATATACTGGCTTGAAGGTGAAGAAGAGTACTTTATTGATAAAGTAACAGACTACGCAGAAAATAAAATTCTTACTGAAGCAGAGGCAGGTTTTAATCTCACCGTTTTTTATGGAAAAGATGCCCAGTGGCCGGACATTATCAATGCCTGCAGGCGCTATCCCATGTTTGCCGAAAGACAGGTTGTATTGATAAAAGAAGCCCAGCAAATGAAGGATATCGACAAGCTGGAGGCTTATATAGAACACCCGCTTTCATCCACCATTTTTGTAGTAGCGTATAAAGAAAAAAAAGTAGATGGCCGTACAAAGCTGGCCAAACTGCTGAAAGAAAAAGGCGAGGTGTTGACCACTAAGAAATTGTATGAAGAACAGGTCAAAGAGTTTACCGTTGAAATGGTCCGCAATAAAGGAATGAACATTCAACCCAAAGCTTTAGCCTTATTGGTTGATCATATTGGGAGCGACTTATCGCGGATAGATAGCGAGATCGATAAGATATTTATCAATTTGGGTGAAGGAAAAACCATCACTGAAAATGATATTGAAAAATATGTTGGCATCAGTAAGGACTTTAATGTTTTTGAACTGCAATCCGCTATCGGATCGAAAAATTTAGCCAAATCGCTGCGCATCATCAATTATTTTGAAGCAAATCCAAAAGCTGCTCCCATTCAACTGGTATTACCTTCTATTTACGGATTCTTTAGCAAATTGTATATGTTGTATGGATTGCCGGCCAAAGATGATAAAAGCCTGGCAACGGCCATTGGGGTAAATGTTTTTTTCTTTAAGGATTACCTCAAAGCAAAACAATTATTCACTTATTCGGAAGTTGAACAAGCCTTATTATTGCTTCACCAGTATAATTTAAAAAGTGTGGGTGTAAATGATTCCGGAACTCCGTCCGCCTCCCTTTTAAAAGAAATGGTGGTGAAAATGTTTGCCTGAATTAACTTGCGCATAATATTAAACATTACCCAAAAAAATAAATGAAATAAGCCCTTTAAAAAGAGATTTCATTTTGCAAAAAAATAAACTACAATTATGAAGAAGTTAGTGATGGTCTTTGCCGTGTTGTTTTCGCTTACCCTCATGGGATGCTTTGATACGGTGCAGGAAATTACAATTGCAGAAGATGGCAGCGGAACCCTGGCAACCACAAATGATATGAGTGCGGTTATTGGTATGGCCAAACAATTTGGTGGAGATGAAATGCAGGATATTGATAAGATGGTTACCGATACTGTCGTAATGCTGGATAAAATGGCTGACAGTATCCAGGGTTTAACTGCCGGTGAAAAAGAACTGGTTAAAAAAGGTTCTTTAGGCATTAAAATGAATATGCAGGAAGAGATTTTTACAACCAGGATTTCATACCCATTTAAATCAGTTAATGAAATTGCCGCACTCAATAAACTTACTACCCGCATTATGGGTGATATGATGGAAAAACAAATGAGCGCTGCAGAAAACCCAATGGCTGCCAATGCACCGCAACCATCATCTATGGATGATTATTTTGATGTAAATTTTTCTAAAGGATTAATTACCAAAACACTTAATAAAGAGAAGTATGTAAACGCAAACAATGATGAATACCTGCAGGGCTTATTACAAACTTCTTCTTTTGGTGTTCCCATGAAAAGCAGCCTGGTAATAAACCTGCCGCATGCCGCTAAAAATGTAACAGGTAAAAATGTTCAGTTATCAGCAGATAAAAAGAAAGTTACTATTGAAACAAATATTGAAGATTTTTTTGACAGTCCTGATAAACTGGAATTCAAAATAGAATATTAATAACTTATAATTTTTGAGAGAAGCCGGCTTAAAGAATTTTTAAGCTGGCTTTTTTGTCTTCATCCATTTGCTTAACCAATGCTTCGGTAGTATTGAATTTAACTTCTGCACGCAGGTATTTCTTTACATGGACTTTGAGCGATTTACCATAAATGTGTTTGTCAAAATCAAAAAGATTTATTTCAACGACTCTTTTTGTGCCATTCACCGTTGGACGAAAACCAATACTCATCATCCCTTTGTATTTAGTTTGCTCATAGGTTGCATAAACGGCGTAAATGCCATCCCCGGGAATAATTTTTTCGGCATCAGTAATTTTTAGATTGGCTGTGGGATATCCAAGCAGCCTGCCCAATTTGTCCCCGTCAATTACTTCTCCGCTAAAAAAGAAAGTATAACCCAGCAGGCGATTGGCATCATCCATATTACCCTGCATCAATGCTTCCCTTATTCTCGTAGAACTGATCTTGATCTCGTTCAGTTCGTGTGCGGAAATTTCTTTTAACTGGTAATGATAAACATCAGCCATTTTTTCCAGCAACTTATAATCACCTGCACGGTTTTTCCCAAACCGGTGATCATAACCAATAATGATGGTATGCGGTTGAAACTGGCGGATTAAAAAATCCCTGATATATTCTTCGGCTGATTGTTCAGAAAATGCCTGGGTGAATTCTATGATTACCAAATGATCGATACCAAATTCTTCCAGCAGTTCAATTTTTTCATTTAACGTATTGATCAATTTAATGGGCTGGGCGGCAGTTTGGATGATCTTACGCGGATGCGGGTCAAAAGTTATTAAAACCGATTCTCCACCAGCATTTATGGCTTCCTGTTTTAATTTTGCCAGTACCTGCCGGTGACCCATATGCACACCATCAAAAGTGCCGATTGTGATGACGGCATTTTTAAAAACGGGCAATGACGGTGATTTGTAATGAACCTTCATAAAAAACAGGTGCGAATATAGGCATTCAACAATTACCTCCCTGCGTCTATTGATAAGTGCGCCTTTAGTTTTAGATTTGCCGCTTCAAAATTAATCATTCCGGCAAGCTAAAATCATCATCATTCCATGAGTCTTTACAGTAAAAGGGGAGTATCCGCGCAAAAAGAAGAAGTGCATGCCGCCACCAAAAACCTGGATAAGGGTCTTTATCCAAAAGCTTTTTGTAAAATTTACAGCGATGTGCTTTGTAATGATGATGAATGGGTGAACCTGATGCATGCTGATGGTGCGGGAACAAAAAGTATACTGGCTTATTTGTATTGGAAGGAGACGGGAGATATTTCCATCTGGAAAGGTATTGCGCAGGATGCCATCGTCATGAACCTGGATGACCTGCTTTGTGTTGGCATTTATGATAACCTGATTTTTTCTTCCACTATCGACAGAAATAAAAACATTATTCCGGCAGAAGTGCTGGATGTTTTGATCAATGCGC
>CAMPGG010000186.1 GCA_946885335.1 uncultured Chitinophagaceae bacterium | reverse complement strand
ATAGCTGCCTGATACTCCAGGAGCTTTTTTATTTTATTCTTAGTGAATTGCTTGTACTAATAATTAATACACAATAAATACACTTCAATCCATTATTCAACAACTTCTACTTTGCTAATTACCTTTTCGTGTGTGCGTACAAGTTTGGTAGTTCCATTTTGATGAAGAAATTTTTTATCGAAGACCTCTTTTCTTAAACGGTTTTGTTTTAGTTCCACCTGTATGTTCTTAAGCGGTGCATGCAACATAAAGTCTTCAATGGTTTCCACCACATCTTTATCAATAAAATCGGCCCGGGATGTATCTATCAATACATATGAATTTTCAGAAACCTCTTCGAGTTTTCTTTTGATGATTGCCTTGTTTAAAAAGGAAACATCTTTCCTCAACCTGAAATGATAACGGTTATCATCATTAACAACAAATACGGCAGATTTAAAATTACTGCGAATGATAAAAAATAATCCTGCTGCAATTCCGATTAACACGCCAACTAAAAGGTCAGTTAATAAGATAGCCATAATGGTTATAACAAATGGCAGAAACTGGTCTAATCCCTTTTTATAAAATGCTTTGAACAATGCGGGTTTAGCCAATTTAAAACCGGTGTAAATCAATATTGCTGCTAAAACGGTTTTGGGTATCATGTTCAATAAGAAAGGAATAAATGCAACGGATACCAATAACAATATGCCATGATAAACAGCAGACATTTTTGTTTTAGCACCTGAATTTACATTAACCGAAGAACGAACGATGACGCTGGTTACCGGTAAGCCACCAATCAGTCCCGAACAAATATTGCCAAGGCCCTGCGCTTTCAATTCCCTGTTGGTTGGAGTCACTCTTTGGTAGGGATCAATATCATCGATAGCCTCTATTGCTAATAAACTCTCCAGGCTTGCCACAAGTGCAAGTGTAACTGCAGTGATTAAAACCTGTTGATTAAAAAGCTGGTTAAAATCGGGAAAGCTAAAAAAAGAAATAAATTCTGTAGCTGAATTTGCGATAGGAATAGCTACCAAATGCTCGCCGTCCAAAGCTTGAAACCAACCAGTTTGTTGAAATAAAATATTTAATCCAACACCAATAAATACAACCAGTAAAGGCGCCGGAATAAATTTTATAAAATGCCTGGTTTTAGCGGTCAGTTTCTCCCATAAAATATAAAAAACAAGGCATGTTAAACCTATAAATAATGCTGCTGGTGTTATGTGTAAAAATGATTGGAAAAAATTAGCAAAAATATTTCCATCATCATCTTGTTTTACGGATTCATCTTTTACAAATTGAGAATCATCGCCCAGCAAATGTGGAAACTGGTTAAGAATTAATATTATACCGATAGCTGCCAGCATTCCTTTGATTACGCTGTTAGGAACAAAGTCGCCTATTACACCAGCTTTAGCAAATCCAAGTGCAATTTGCATTACACCGGCTAAAACTACGGCCAATAAAAATGCCTCAAAAGATGGTAATGTAAATAGAGCGGTTGCAACGATTGCTGTTAAACCGGCTGCAGGGCCACTAACGCTTAAATGTGATTTACTGGCAATGCCAACCACTATTCCGCCAATAATGCCGGCAATCAAACCACTGAACAATGGTGCACCGGAAGCAAGCGCAATACCAAGGCATAGCGGTAAAGCAACAAGGAAAACAACAACTGAAGATGTAATATCATTCGGGAAACTTTTAAAATAATCTTTTGCACGAGGTGCCATAATTTTTCTTTTTGATGTTGAAAAATGAAGATTCACTCCCATCAATACAGTATTGAGGAGAAATAGAAGAAATAGAAAAAGAAAAATTATGCGTTGGGTGGAGGACAGAGTAATTCCCCGTGAAATGCTATATACACCTTGCATGCATGTGCATGTAAATGATCCAGGTTTGCGGTATGGAATTCTATGTTTTCATTTTGGCCATGTAAGTATTCCTGTACCTGGTCGGGGGTTTTTTCTTCGGTCGTATTTGAAAGCGGATTAAAATTATTATTTGACTTTGAATCATCCGCTCCATTAGTTGGAGACGTCTCAATTGCATACTGCTGGGCATTATACACAAACGGCAAACTGACAGTAAGCCATCCCAGCGCCAATATTAAAAATATGGCTGAAAGAATTTTGTGTAATGGGTATGTAGTTGATCGTTGGTTCATGTAAAAGTGCACGAAAATAATAGTTAACGTTCAAACATCCAATTTGTTTAAAAAATTTCACATGGAATTAAAATACGCCGATTCTTAGAATCAATTGGACATCAAATCAACAAGTTGCAATTTCAAAAATGCTCCTGCCTGCAATAAGCTTAATGTAACCTTTGTTACCATAAAACAATTTTCTTAATAACAACTTTACACTCAAATAAAGATTGTTATGGAGATTGTAGGTTTCATTTTTGCAGCCATCGTGGGTGTTTCGTTAGGATTAATAGGAAGTGGCGGTTCCATTTTAACTGTTCCCATTTTGGTTTACATTATGGGAGTAAACCCGGTTTTGGCCACAGCATATTCCTTGTTTATAGTAGGGTCAACTGCATTGGTTGGCGGCGTTCAAAGTGCGATGCAAAAAAGGGTTGATTTTAAAACAGTATTTATTTTTGGTATTCCTTCTATTGCGGCAGTTTATGCCACCCGATTATGGCTGGTACCAATAATTCCTGATGAGATTTTTTCTATTGGCTCGCTGGTTGTTACAAAATCCATTGCTTTAATGTTGCTATTTGCTGTAGTAATGATCATTGCTTCAGTTACCATGATAAGGCCAGGTAAAAATAAAGAGACTGATGAAGGTGCCCCACTCTCATATAATTACCCCATGATTTTATTGGAAGGAACGGTTGTAGGTGTGCTTACCGGGTTGGTGGGTGCAGGAGGTGGGTTTTTAATCATCCCGGCCCTGGTCTTGCTTGCCCGGATGCCTATGAAACTGGCTGTGGGGACATCCCTCTTTATTATAGCCGCAAAATCATTGATCGGTTTTATAGGCGATCTGCAGGGTGACCAGCTTATTGATTGGAGGCTATTAGGTGGCTTTACCATACTCGCAACCATTGGCATTTTCATTGGTATTTTTCTTTCAAAAAAAATACCCGGCGAAAAATTAAAAAAATCATTTGGCTGGTTTGTATTGATCATGGGTATTTACATTATAGTAAAAGAAATCTTTTTGCCTGGCGGAGCTGGACATTAATATGTTAAATCCATGGGTTACATAAGTTGCCTAAAAACAGAAATGCAACAAATGTTACCTTCCAAAGAAAAATAATTAGTCAACTTTACATAACCATTAAATAAATAAACTAAAAAGATAACTATGTATTTTCAGCACATTTACGACAAGAGCCTGGCACAGGCAAGCTATTTCATCGGTTGTCAAAAAGCTGGCGTTGCCGCTGTTATTGATGCAAAACGTGATGTAGATACTTACCTTGAAATTGCGAAGGCCAATAACATGAAGATCACGCATATATTCGAAACACATATTCATGCGGATTTCCTGGCAGGTTCAAGGGAATTAGCGAAACTTACCGGTGCAGATATGTACCTTTCGGATGAAGGTGGCGAAGGTTGGCAGTATGAGTTTCCACATATAGGATTAAAAGATGGAGACAAAATTAAAATCGGCAATCTTACAATGGAAGTATTGCACACGCCGGGTCATACACCAGAAAGTATCAGCTTTTTATTAACCGATAATCCTGCAAGTGATAAACCCGTAATGTTGTTCACGGGAGATTTCGTTTTTGTTGGTGATATTGGCAGACCCGATCTGTTGGAAAAAGCTGCTGGTATGAGTGGTACAGCCGATGCAGGTGCATTACAAATGTATAAGTCTATCAATAAATTTAATGCACTGGATGATTATATACAGGTATGGCCCGGACATGGAGCAGGATCTGCATGTGGCAAAGCTTTAGGATCTGTACCAAGTACAACTGTTGGTTATGAAAAAGCACGGAACTGGGCTTTTCAATATGCTGGTAATGAAAAAGGATTTGTTCAATATTTATTAGCAGATCAACCCGAGCCACCTAAATATTTTGCTATGATGAAGAAGTTGAATAAGGTGGATCGTCCTTTGTTAACGGAAGTTCCAAAATTGAAAAAACTTTCATCGGATGAATTAAAATCTGCCTTGTCAAAAGGGATCAAATTGATTGATGCAAGAATGAAGACAGAATTTGCTGAAGGATTTATTCCTGGCAGCATAAACATTCAGGGCAATAATTCCTTTGCAACATGGGCAGGATGGTTTTTAAAATATGATGAACCATTTATGCTTTTGGCAGATGAAGATCAATTGGATGACCTCACCAGAAAACTGATGCGTATTGGATTAGATAATATTTATGGATACATTCCATCAACTAAAACCTGGACAGAATCAGGAGGCAGCTTACAAAAAGCCAATGTTATTTCTTTGAATGAAACCAAAGAATTAATCAATAATAATGGTGTGCAGGTACTGGATTTAAGAGGAGCATCGGAATTTAATTCAGGCCATATTGCCAAAGCGGAAAATGTATTTGTAGGAACGCTTCCGGAGAACCTGGATAAAGTCAGTAAAGATAGAAAAGTGATCATTCATTGCCAGGGTGGCGACAGATCTTCAATTGCTTATTCTATTTTAGCGAAAAATGGTTTTGAGAATGTTGTAAACTTTTCAGGTGGTATTAATGAATGGGTGAACGAAGGGGAAGCAATCGTTTCTTAAACATAAAAGAGGCTGCTATTTTTAGCAGCCTCTTTATTATTTACCCATTCCATTATTACTACATTTCCCCCCTCCTAACCTGTTCATTCTTCACACTAAAAATTTCAGTAAATAATTTTATTGGATGACAAGGAGTTTGCTGAGATTTAAGCAAATTAACATACGGCCATATTTATTTGTAACCTTTGTTACTTAAAACTATGTATGTGTGATATAATTTCGCCAAACAATAAACATCAATACCTATCCAGCTTTTGATAATCAATCGATATCGATCGGTTATTAGGAATAAATTAAATCAAAGTCATTTAAATAAAAGAATATGGAAAGTTTAAAAATTCTTATTCCCACAGACTTTTCTGTTCAGGCAGAATTTGCTTACCTGATGGTTAAAAAACTGGAAGAGAAAACACCTGTTGATGTTCATTTTTTGCATGTATTAAATGTGCCGGATACGGTAACGATGGATTCGAAAGGTGAAATTCAGACCTGCGGAGAAATTGATGTTCAATACGTAGTTCAACAAAAAGAAATTGCAGAACGCAAACTGGAGAATTTAAAACTTCTTTATGGACAAAATATACACACCCATTTTTTATTGGGTAAAGTAACGGATGCCATTTTAAATTTTGCGGAAAACAATCATTACGATCTGATTGTAATGGGAACAAAAGGTGCCTGGGGAATCCATGAAAAACTTTCCGGATCTGAAACGCAAATGATTGCACGCAAATCCAGGATCCCGGTGCTTTCCTTAATGTGCGACCGGTCAGACCTTGACATAAAAAATATTTTACTGGTACACGACTTCAGTCAACCTTCCAGGGAAGATTTACAATTGATGCAGAAACTGGTTAAGTTATACAACACAAAGTTCCATTTATTACAAATCACTTCGGGTAAAGTGGAAGCGGAGAAAGCGCAGGTTGAAGAAAATATGAAGAAATTTGCAGCATTGAATAGTTTAGAAAACTATACTTGCCATTTAATAAATGATAAAGATGTTGAGAATGGCGTAATCCATTTTAACCAAATGAACAATATGGATATAATCTGTATCGGAACACATGGGAAAGGTGGAATTTTCCATAACAGTGCTACGGAAAAATTGATCAATCATCTTTTTAAACCAATCATTTCATTTCATTTAAATTAATAACACACCAGATTATATGAAAGAATTTATAACACAAACCTGGTCATGGTGGTTTTCAGGAGCTGTAATAGCAACCATCATGTTTTTCCTTTTGTACTTTGGCCAGTCATTTGGTTTTTCATCCAACTTAAGAACAATCTGTGCTGCAACCGGTATGGGGAAAAAAGTAAAATTTTTCGATTTTAACTGGAAAAGCCAGGTATGGAATTTAGTGTTTTTAGTTGGGGCAATTTTGGGTGGATTTATCGCCAAACAATTTTTATCAACTGATGTTCCTGTTGAAATTTCACAGGCAACAATCAATGACCTGGGCAAATTAGGATTTGAAGCCCCTACCTCATTGCAACCTTTGGAATTATTTAGTTTAGATGCGGTGCTCTCTGTCAAAGGGTTTCTTGTATTAGCCCTCGGCGGATTGATGGTAGGCTTTGGTTCAAGATATGCTGGTGGATGTACCTCTGGTCATGCTATCAGCGGGTTATCAAATTTACAGGCTCCATCACTCATTGCAGTTATAGGCTTTTTTATTGGAGGACTTATCATGACTTTCTTAATCCTTCCTTTAATATTTTAATTAAAATGAAATGAGTCGATATGGTTTTATAACCTAATTGATTAGATGGCTAAACAGAGTTCGATGATTAAAAAAATAAAATTATTATCATCAATAAAAAACATTAAAGACAACACATGAAGTTTATAAAATTTTTAATTCTTGGAATTGTATTTGGAATTGTAATGGCAAAGTCAGAAGCAATTTCATGGTTCAGGATACAGGAGATGTTTCGGTTCCAGGCTTTTCACATGTATGGCATTATCGGGACAGCCGTTGTGCTTGGTGTAATAGGTGTTGCACTTATTAAAAAATATAAAATCAGGGATTTCCACGGCAACCCAATTCTTTTTCATCCAAAAGATAAATCTATTACTCGCTATTTAATTGGTGGTACTATTTTCGGTTTAGGATGGGCGTTAAGTGGCGCCTGCCCTGGTCCTATGGTTGTTAATATTGGTTATGGATTTTTATCTATGGGTATCGTTTTCCTTTTTGCCATATTTGGTACATATTTATATGGATACTTCAAAAACAAACTACCCCACTAAAC
>CAMPGG010000185.1 GCA_946885335.1 uncultured Chitinophagaceae bacterium | reverse complement strand
TACCTGTTGACAAAAGGCGTCGTTCGCGGTTTTATTAAAGATGAAAATAAGGAGATCACAACCTGGATCACCGGGGAGAATGAATTGGTAAGTTCCATTCGCGGACTGGGTTTGCCGCCAATTGTTTCAGAAGAAAACATCCAGGTTATAGAACCTGCCCAACTGGTTGGCCTGGAATACAAGCATATTGATTATATGTACAAACATTTTCCTGAATCAAATATTGTTGCCCGGATTATGCTGGAGGAAATTTACCGCGCTGCTGAAGAAAGAGCTTATATCAGCCGCATACCTTCCGCAGAAAAAAAGTATAAACGATTCATTGAAACAAAACCAAAACTGGTTAACCAGATCTCCCTTAAATATATTGCCTCCTATCTTTCTATGACACAGGAAACATTGAGCCGGATCAGAACCCGTGAAGCAAAAAAAGAAGCTGAATAAAAACAACTCATTTCAATTTTGTTAAAAGAGAACTTCTAAATCATTTTCACTGTAGGTTTGCAACATTTAAAAATTGAATCAATGCAGGAAATGATGCGCAGTTCTATTGGTCGCCTTCGCCTGATCGGGATGGCAGAGGGAATTTCACTTTTAGTTTTATTTGGTATTGCAATGCCTTTAAAATACCTGGCAGACAAGCCGGAAGCTGTTACCGTTATCGGCTGGATCCATGGCCTGCTTTTCGTTTTATTTATGATTGCCGTGATCATTGTTTACGACCAAAGAAACTGGCCATTTAAAAAAGTGGTTTATGCCTTTATTGCAGCCTTCCTGCCATTTGGCACTTTTATTTTTGATAAGCATTTGAAAAAAGAAGAAACTGCCAGTATAATTTCCTGATTTCCGCATTTCGCAACAATATTTCCCAATTGCCAAAAACGTTTATGAATGCCGGGATTAGTTTTGCGCAACTAAACCAGTTGTAGATGAAACAAGTTATTATATTAGTTATTTTTTCTCTTTCAGGATTTTCTTTTTTACAATCACAAACAATTCGCGGAACTGTAGTTGATGATCAGAATCAAATCATCCCTAATGTTTCGATTTCAGTAAAAAATACATTTATCGGTACTATTTCAGCAAATGATGGAAGTTTTTCATTAAAGCTTCCTTTTGAAGGACCCAATACGATCATTTTTAAAAGTGTTGGTTATGAGCAGGTAGAAAAGCAGGTTTCATCAACAGGTGAAAATATTCTGCAGGTAGTTTTAAATAAATCCATCAATAACTTACAGGAGGTAACGGTTACCGCCAGTCGCAAACCAGAGATCATTGACCGTACGCCGGCTTCTGTACAAGTCATTAATTCCAGGGATATTCAAACGCAAGGCCTGATATCACCCAATATTGCCAACATCCTTGCGCAGGCTTTACCTGCACTGGCCTTTGGAAGCAATACCACCAGTAATGTAGGACAAACACTCCGTGGCCGTACACCATTAATTATGATTGATGGTATTCCGCAATCGACCCCGCTGCGTGCAGGTGGCCGCGATATCAGGACTATTGATCCATCTGTAATTGAAAGAATTGAGGTGGTTAAGGGCGCTACTGCTATTTATGGTAATGGTGCCGATGGAGGAATCATTAATTACATTACCAAAAAACCCGGTACAGGAAAAAAAATTAACCTGTCTACACAATTATCCAATACCGGTATGCCATTAGCAGCTAAAGAAAGTTTTGGCGGCCGCATATCCCAGGAAATAAACGGGCAGCTTAACAAATTTGATTATATCGTTACCGGTACCTATGAAAAAACGGGTGTGTTTAAAGATGCTGAAGGCACTCCCCTTACACCGGTTTATGGTTTGGGTGAAACGAATATCTTCAATGTATTTACAAAGCTTGGTTATAACATCAATGCAACCAATCGCATTGAAGGCATGTACAATTTTTTTGGATCCAGGCAAAATACCAGTTATATAGAACAGGCTGGAATCTATGGCGAAAAACCAACGATCGGTGTTAAAGGTGATTATCCTGGCGAAAGTGAAGGAACGCGGTATAACCATAATGCATACCTGAAATACCAGGCCAAAGGACTTCCATTCAATACAAACCTGGAAGCAAGCGCTTACCTGCAAAGCTTTTATACGATCTATGGTTTCACTTCTTACTTCCAGAATGGTGGTCAATCCACTATCAGCTCAGACAAAAAAGGTTTTCGGCTGAATATGAATACACCATACCAGGTAAATTCCAGCTGGCAAGGTGATATTGTTTATGGTGTTGATATCATGAACGATGTAACTGCACAAATTTTAATGGATGGAAGAACCTGGGTGCCAAAAATAGATTTGTTCAATACCGCACCTTATATACAGGCTAATGCCGTATTTAACAAAAATTGGATTTTTAAAGCAGGTTACCGGTTTGATCATATCAACATTGACATACCATCCTTTACACAGGTAATGGCTGCAAATGGCACTGGTGGCAACCAGATAAACGGAGGTTCTCTTTCTTTTAACGCTTCAACTTTTAATACCGGTCTTCGTTATGCGAAATGGGATTTCATTAAACCTTTTATCAGTTTTACACAAGGTTTTTCCATTATAGATGTTGGCCGTTATGTAAGGGCAGCTAAAGAAAACGATATTGCCAATATGCAAATAGAACCCGTAAAAGTGAATAATTACGAAATCGGGTTTAGTGGAAATGCAGGCAGGCTGGGATATACGGGTAGTTATTTTATCAGTACCAATAAAATCGGGTCTTCCCTGATTGAAGAAAATGGCTGGTATGTACAACAAAAATCTCCCGAAAAAACTTATGGATTTGAACTGGCGGCTGATTACCAGGTAATAGATCCATTAACTATCGGTGTGGCATACATGTTTACAGAAGGTAAAGCTGACAAAAACAGGAACGACCGTTTTAATGATGATGAGGATATTTATTTAAACAGCACAAAGATCAGTCCTCCTAAAACAACTGCATATATAAAACTGCAACCAGCAAAATCTGTAAACCTGTTATTGCAATGGTTACAATATGGCGATCGCAATCGATTTGTAAAACGCTCCAACGGCAGTTATGGTTATGGGGAAGGACCGGTTGAAGATGCGCATGTTGTAAACTTCAGCGGAAGCTGGATGATCAATCCAAAATTCAGTTTAAACCTGGGTATCGAAAATCTGCTGAACCAGGATTATTATATGCCACAGGCGCAATGGTCAACCCAGCATACGGATTATATAAAAGCAAATGGTATGCGTTATCAATTAGGGATTGGCATAAAATGGTAAGCTGTTGAAAGCAGGTAAAAGACTTTTTGCATGGCATCATTGGTGCGGGCTCCTTGTGGGCCTGTTCCTGCTTATAATGAGTTTGTCGGGTTCTTTACTTGTTTTTGCGGAAGAAATTGAAACAGCCGAAATTTCATCTTATAATAAAACGGATAACGAAAGCGGCGCTTTTTATATCGATTCATCTATTCGCCAGGTACAAACTGCATATCCCGGTTGGGAGATCAGGTTATATGATCAACCTGGTAAAAATGAAACGATCATTTACGAATTAAGAAAGGATACAGAAAGTAAAAAAATTTATGTTCACCCAACTAACGGTGCATTTCTTCATGTAAATGAAAATGCAAAAAATGAATTGCAGCGGTGGCTGTTATTGTTGCATTATACTTTATTTGCAGGCACATTAGGAAAGATCATTGTATTTTTTGTTGGTTTGATGTTCCTTATTACCCTTATTACCGGCTTATGGGTTTATCGAAAATCCTTTGTGAAGGTTTTGTCTTTAAAAACCAGGATCAACCGGAAATCTGTCCGCGGAAGATTTTCATCGCTACACCGGATCATTGGTGTCTGGTCGATCATCTTTAACCTCCTGATGGTTTTTACCGGGTTGGTGCTCAGTTACCAGGTTGCAACCAATGCATTAAAAATGGTTCCCGCAAAAACAATTACAACAGCCCCTCCCGGAATATCAATAGACCGGGTCCGGAATAAAGTGTTGTCACAATATGCAGATTTTAATATTCACCTGGTTCGTGTTCGTCCCAACAGTTCACAGGTACAGGTGTTAGGAAGATTTGACAATGACCCCTCCTGGTATGGACATTATTACAGCGGCTTTGTATATAATGGATTAACAATTGAAGAGGAAAGTAAAATATTTATGAAAGATCTTCCAGTTTTACAAAGACTGGTTAAAATGTGTGGCCCTTTGCATTTCGGGAATTATGGCGGATTGGTTTTAAAGATTTTTTATTCCCTGTTAGGATTAACACCGGCTTTTCTCTCCATCAGTGGGTTTATTATCTGGATTAAAAAGAAAAAAATTAAAAATTAATGAATCCTGCCGATCTTTAAATTTGCCGGTTAAACCCGGGAAGATAAAAATCGTTTATGCCTTTAAGTTATATCATTTATGGATCGGTGACTTTGGTGGTCATTACTATATTAATATTCATATTCAGTAAAAAAGGTCGCAACAGAACGGGCGAAAACAATTAAGTTGTTGGAATGGGCAATCCATGCAATCTTAAAAAACTAAGTTTATCCCAATATCCCCGCTGGAATATGATCTTGTCGTTTTTCACATGAAAAAATCCGCAGCCTCTTAAACCCAGCGGATCCTTCCATTCCAATATGGCCCATTCGCCATCTTCAAAAATGTTTTCAACCAGGCAAACCATTTCTGCAGTTTCAAATTCTTTCTTAAACATTGCATGAATAGCGGTTTTCCCATTCACGGGTTCAGTATTTACCTGGTGATTGATTGCATTATCTGCATATAAAGAAGCCAGTTTTTCTGCATCTGCTTCATTGAATATTTCAACCCATAGCTGTACTAGTTCCCGTGGTGACATCAGTTTTATTTAAATGAAGAATGAAAACAAATTTACCCGAAAACTAATCCTGCTGCATCACTCATATTAATTAATAAATAACTTGCAAACATGCAACAACTGGTTCACTATTTTTTACACCTGGGATTTCCTTTTTTAATTGCTTTCATTTTCTTCAGAAAAAATGCCGGTAAGGTGTATTTAATATTCCTGCTTACGATGCTGGTTGACCTGGACCACCTTTTGGCAGTTCCATTATTTGATCCATGTCGTTGCAGTATCGGATTTCACCCACTCCATAGTTATTATGCTATCGCCATTTATATATTGATGCTCTTTTTTCGCCGCACCAGGATCTTTGCATTGGGATTGTTAATGCATATGGCTACCGATGCTATTGACTGCAGTTGGATGCAGGTGAATTGCTAAACCGGAAACATTTATTCCTCATCTTTAACAGGAAGTAAAACACGGAAACAAGCACCTTCTCCTTCCTTACCTTCGGCTATAATTTTGCCGTGGTGCCGATCAGCAATTTTTTTACATAATGTTAATCCAAGGCCGGTGCCTTCATATTTTTCTTTAGGATTTAAACGGATAAATATGTTAAATAATGTTTCAGCATATTTTTGATTGAATCCAATTCCATTATCCTGTATGCGGATATCTGAATATTTCGCAATACCATTTTTACTGTATCCCATGGGCAAATCATCTGTATGAACTATGCCAGCGCTGATAGTAATCTTAGGCTGCACATTTTCCCTGGAAAATTTTAGTGCATTGTTTATTAAATTATAAAACAACTGCTGTACAAGGGAAGGGATACCAATAACTTCCGGCAATTCGGATACCTGTACATCAACATTTTTTTGTTCAATCACCAATTCCAGGTCCGATAAAACATCTTTTATCACTTCATTCAGATCGATCGATTGCATTTCATCGTCATTGGCATTAACGATGGAATAATTTAAAACCCCGTCAACCATTCCTGACAGGCGTTTGGCCGACTTATTGATTTTCTCTGCATTCGCAAGCGCTTTGGGAGAAATCTGGTCGCCCATGGAATCTATTAACTGGTTGCTGAATACCATGATCTTTCGCAAAGGTTCTTTAAGGTCATGACTGGCTACGTGTGCAAACTGTTGCAGATCGGAATTGGAACGTTCCAATTCTTCTGTTCTTTGTTTTACCAATGCTTCCATTTCCTCGCTGAACTTTTGCAGGCTTCTCTGCATGCTGAGAATAGAATTACCCAGCAGGTCGCCCTTACTTCTCGGTTGTACGTTTACGTTAAAATTGCCTTTCCCTATTTCATCAGCAGCCATAGCCAGTTGCTTTTGATTTGCATCTATTTTCTGAATAGATGCCGCTACACTTCCTACTGCATCATTCGACCACTTTTTTAGACGAACCCCTGATAAACCCATCGAAAGTTTTTCAGCCGCCAATTTAATTTCGCGCAGCATACCTGACAAAATCATGATCATAAATATCACAAGTGCGCCAACAATGATCAGCAACGAAATAACCAGTATCAAATCTTTGTTTTTATCCCTGATTTCATTAGCAATAATGGTCTCCATATCCCCAACTGCCTTAAGCCAAATCTGGTTTTGCAGCAAGGCTATTTGATCAAGACCATTCTCCGAAACATTCCACCATTGATCCGCAGTATAAGTACTGTCTACTTTAAAGGTGGTAAAAGACCTTTGAAGCTGATCAAGCATATCCCTGTAATCACTTTTTTGTTTTAATTTTTTATACCCCTCCAGCGCATCACCTTTAGACTTGACAAAAAATTCCTTCTCATAAGAATTCAGTATATCGTAAACACCCGCTGTTCCCATTAATATTTCTATTTCATACTGACGGGTATAAAGTATGGTATAAATATTTGCCCGAATGATACTGAGGTAAGTAATCATTTCAGATAATACCTTTTGCGCCTGCAGGTCATTATAAAGCGGTTTTAATTTAGGATTTACAGGTACTGAAATGGATGTAAGTGTATTTAAGCGAAAAATCAGGCTGGAGTAATAGTTGGTTACCGCATCACTTGAAATGTTATTATTATTTATCCTGATCCGGATGGAATCCAGTTCACCTAACTTGGTGTACTTATTTAATTCCATGATTTGCGGATCTTTTGATTTTTGCAAAATG
>CAMPGG010000184.1 GCA_946885335.1 uncultured Chitinophagaceae bacterium | reverse complement strand
ATAAATGGCGCCAGGTTGAAAAGAAATTTATCTGCACCATCGGGTGTTAATCCTTCTTTCAAAATCAGTTTCAATGTATCTGCAGATGTTTGAAAAATACCCATTGGACCAACCCTGTTTGGCCCCAAACGTAATTGCATATGCGCAGCAACTTTTCTTTCCATTAAAACAAGTACTAATCCCAAAACCGCGAATAATGCAATGGCCAAAACAATGACCATTACTGATTGAATGATCAATACCCAGCCGGGTGAAAAATTAGCATTCAGCCAGTTTTGTATGTTGTTTGTTATGCCTTGAAAACTAAACATGATGCGAGTAATTGTTTAGGGTTTTTAATTGCGTTTAGAGTTTAGCGTTTAGTTGTTTAAAGTTTCGAGTTTAATGTATCGTGTTCTGAGTTTTAAAGTGTGATTTCAAATTATTAAGTTGCCAAATTCCCAATACCTAATTCCTAATTCCCAACACATTACCCTAAACCCTAAACCTTAAACCCAAAACTCACCTATCTATATCCGGTATCACCAAATCCAATGTTCCCATCGTTGCCATTAAGTCGCCGATCTTACTGCCTTTTGCCATATGTTCCAATGCCGATAGATTTGAAAATCCGGGCGACCTGAACTTAATACGATAAGGTGTTGTACTACCTTCGCTCACAATGTAAACACCCAATTCTCCTCTTGCTGTTTCTACTCTTGTATAATATTCTCCTTTCGGAAGTTTTAATACAGCTTTTGTCTTTGCCTGGAATTCACCTTCGGGAATGTTATCTATTAATTGTTCAATAATTTTTACTGATTCTTTCATTTCCCTGATGCGCACCATGTAACGTGAAAAAGAATCGCCCCTCGTTTCAAGTATTTCATCAAACTGCACTTTGTCATATACTTCATAAGGAAATATCTTTCTTATATCACAACTCACACCACTGCCCCTGGCAACGGGCCCTGTGCATCCGTAAGAAATGGCATCTTCTTTTGAAAGTACACCAACATTTTTCATCCGGTTTTGGAAGATGATGTTGCCTGTTACCAGTTCATCATATTCATCAATCTTCGATTTAAAGAGGGTAATAAAGTCTTTTACTTTTTGTTGAAAGGTTGGATGAATATCAGCCATCACACCACCGGGCACCATATAATTCATAGTTAACCGGGCACCACAGGTTTCTTCCATAATATCATTGATGGTTTCTCTTTCCCTGAATGCATAAAAGAAAGGTGTAAATGCACCCAGGTCCATGGCCATGGCTCCCCACCATAATTCGTGCGATGCGATGCGGGTAAGTTCACTCATGATCACCCTGATGTATTGTGCACGGGATGGAACTTCAACCTGCAACGCTTTTTCAACGGTCATCGCACATGCGTGGTTATTCATGTGTGCAGATAAATAATCCATCCTGCTGGTAACATAAATAAACTGCCGGTAACTTAAGCTCTCACACATTTTTTCAATGGAGCGATGTATATATCCTAAATGGGGTTCAATCTTTTTGATGGTTTCACCCTGCAACGTGATCACTAAATGCAATACACCATGCGTGGCAGGATGTTGCGGGCCCACATTGATCACCAACTCACCTTCTTCACCTGGTTGTCCTGCCAATGTGGATATTTTCTCGGCGTTATTTATTATTTGTGTTTCTGAATACATATGATCCTTACTTTTTTCGCCAGGTGCTGGATTTATAGTTTTATCATATTGATCGGGTCTTCAAAATCTTTGCGTAATGGGTATCCTTCAAAATCATCTGTGAGAATTAGTTTTCTTAAATCAGGATGGTTGTTGAAATGCACGCCGAATAATTCAAAAACTTCTCTCTCATGGAAAATGGCAGTCTTCCATATATCTGAAACCGTTTCTATTACGGGATTTGTCCTGTCTGTTTTTGCTTTAATAACGATGGTATGCCGGTGTGATGTTGATGATAAGTGGTAAACCATTGTAAGATGTGTTTTCCAGTCTATACAGGTTAAACAAAACAAATAATCATAACCGTTAGGTTCATTTCTTAATTGGATGGCCAAAGGTTTCCAGTCGGCGGCATCGATTAAAATATTCAACCATTCACCTGTTTCGTCAAATGTTGCGGAAGGATGATACCGGGTTATAAATTCTTTGATCGATTCGTTTGTCATGGCTGGATTTTTTCTGTTCTGATCTGCTCTCTTGTGTAACCGCTTTTTATTTTTTCCTGTAAAGAGATCAGTGCATGTAATAAAGCTTCGGGGCGTGGAGGGCAACCGGGGATATAAACATCAACCGGTATAACATGATCCGCACCTTTTACAACCGAATAAGTATTGTAGAAAAATGGTCCGCCGCTGATTGCGCAAGCGCCCATCGCAATTACATATTTTGGATCGGCCATCTGGTCGTACAATCTTTTTAATACCGGCGCCATTTTATTAACGATGGTTCCCGCAATGATGATCACATCTGCCTGCCGGGGAGTGGCCCTTGCTACTTCAAAACCAAAACGTGAAAAATCATATTTGGCAGAAGCGACACTCATCATTTCAATGCCGCAGCAACTGGTGGCAAAAGTGAGTGGCCATAAAGAATTGGAACGTGCCCAGTTGATGATGTCCTGCATGCCGGTTGCAATAATACCGCCGCCGGGTGTTTCAATAATCTGACCGGGAAAATCTTTGTTGGTTTCTCTAATCTCTTTTCTTACATCCATTTCAACGCTCCTTTTTTGTGGGCATATAAAAAGCCCATAAATAATATGAAAATGAAAATAAGGATCTCAACCAGTGCTACCATTCCCATCTTTTTTACAACTACCGCCCATGGATACATGAAGATCAGCTCCACATCAAAAATGAGAAACAGTAATGCAAACAGGTAATATCCTACATTGAACTGGTGCCAGGGAGAGGTTTCAGTGGGAATACCACATTCATACGGCTGGCCCTTTTGCAGGTTTTGGCTTCCTTTATTAAAAAGCTTTCCAACCAAAATTCCGCCGGCCGAAAATGCAACAGCCGCAATCGTTAAAACTATTAATGAGACAGGACCCATAGGGAAATACTTTTACGTTGGTTTGCAATCCTGTTGAAATTTACGACTCTCATATCTTTTTTCAATTGTTATTTATCTTTTTTTGATGAATGCTGCAAGATTTCGGGTTATTCGTTGATTTTTGGTGTTAGCTGTTCTGCATCATTTACAAATTCATTGATGATTAAAATTTATTTATAAAATTTCCCATGTTTTATCACCCGATAAAATCTTATTTAAAGGGATCTTTCCTTTTTTAATATAAATTTTCTCCATTTGAGCTGAAAGAACATCATCATAAGTTGGCCTTTCCTCCGCATATATTACACCGAAAGGACGTGGGAAGTGAACACCATCAAAATTTGTATCAAAAAATCTTGAAATTAAATTTGCCTTGGTCTTATCTTTTTCATCATGTATCCAAAGATCATTCACACACTCATCGTTTACATTAACGATCACTGGTGTCAGGTCATCTAAACGAATAGCCTTATCTCCATTATTGCCAAACAGTAAAGGTTTACCGTGCTCCAGGAAAATGGCTTCTTCCTTTTTTGTTTCCTTGTCAGAAAATGCGAAGAAGGCACCATCATTAAAAACAGGACAGTTTTGGTACACTTCAACAAATGAAGTGCCCCTGTGTGCATGTGCTCTTTTTAAAATTCCCTGCATGTGTTTGGGATCCCGATCCAATGTTCTTGCAACAAAACTTGCTTTTGCACCTAAAGCCAGTTCAGAAGGATTAAATGGTTCTTCAATAGAACCAAAAGGTGATGTTTTAGTGATCTTTCCTTTTTCAGAAGTGGGTGAATATTGCCCTTTGGTTAAACTGTAAATCTGGTTATTGAACAATAAATAGTTGACGTCGAAATTTTTTCTCATTAAATGGATGAAATGATTGCCACCTATTGAAAGGGAATCTCCATCACCCGAAACAATCCACACACTAAGTTCAGGATTGGCAGCTTTAACACCAGATGCAATGGCGGCTGCCCTGCCATGAATGGAGTGCATGCCATAGGTATCCATGTAATAAGTGAAACGGGAGGAACAACCGATACCCGAAATAAAAACAAAGTTTTCTTTTTTTACACCCATTTCAGGGAAAACAGTTTGCACCTGTTTTAAAATAGAATAATCACCACAACCGGGGCACCATTTTACTTCCATATCAGAAGAAAAATCTTTTGACATGAGTTTACCATTCTTCTCCAGGGCTATAGTTTCCATCTTAATAAGTTTTTGTTAGTTCTATAATTTTCTCTTTTATTTCGGTTGTGGTATAAGGAAGTCCCTGCACTTTACTATAACCAACAGCAGGCACCAGGTATTTTGCCCTGATCAATTGTAACAATTGGCCACTGTTCATTTCCGGTATCAAAATCTTTTCATATCCATGAAGTAATTCTCCCAGGTTTTTGGGAAAAGGATTGATATAACGGAGATGAATATGTGCAACATCATAACCTTCAGCAAGTAATTCTCTTGTAGCTGTTTTGATGGCCCCATAGGTAGAACCCCAGCCCAATACAACAATACTTGCATTTTCTCTTCCGCTATCGGGTTTAGCTAATGGAATAAAATCCTCAATCTTTTTTATTTTGGCGGCACGCAATTGCACCATCTTTTCATGGTTGACAGGATCGTATGAAACGTTCCCTGTTCCATTTTCTTTTTCCAGTCCGCCAATGCGATGTTCCAATCCTTTAGTGCCGGGTTTGATCCATGGTCTTACAAAATTTTCATCCCGTTGATAGGGCAGCAAGGTTTCTCCTTCATTCAATTTTTTTAGCAAGGGAGCTTTGATACCAGGTATATTTTCAACAGCCGGAAATCGCCAGGGTTCAGAGCCGTTAGCTATATAACCATCACTTAAAAATATTACCGGTGTCATATGTTCGATGGCAAGCCGGGAAGCATCCAATACCGTATCGAAACAATCGGCGGGAGAGGAGGCGGCTAATACGGGTAATGGCGCTTCACCATGTCGGCCATGCATGGCCATTAAAAGATCGGCTTGCTCTGTTTTGGTTGGTAAACCAGTGGAAGGTCCGCCACGCTGTACATTAACTACAACTAAAGGAAGCTCCAGCATGGTTGCAAATCCCAGTGCTTCTGTTTTTAATGACATACCAGGACCAGAAGTAGTTGTAACTGCCAGGCTGCCGGTGTAAGAAGCACCGATAGCGGCACAGATGCCTGCTATCTCATCTTCGGCCTGGAAAGTTTTTATCCCGTTGGCCTTGTATTTAGATAACTCCTGTAAAATATCTGTTGCAGGTGTAATGGGATATGATCCGATAAATAAAGGAAGTCCTGATTTTTCTGCTGCTGCAATCAAACCAATGGCCGTTGCGTGGTTCCCTGTAATATTTCTGTATGTGCCTGGCGGAAGTTTTGCCGGCGCCACTTTAAACTGGGTCGTAAATATTTCCGTGTTTTCGCCATAGTTCCATCCAGCCTGTAATGCCAATACATTGGCATCTGCTATTTCCGGTTTTTTTGAAAATTTATCCCGGATGAATTTTAAAGTATGATCCAGCGGTTTATCAAACATCCAAAAAAGCAATCCAAGCACAAACATGTTTTTTGATCGCTCAATTTCTTTCATGCCCAGACCTGTACCTGAGAGACATTCTTTAGTCAGTTTGGTTACATCAACGAGGTGAACAATATAATTAGCCAGCGATCCATTTTCCAATGGATTTACACCTTCCGGGTAATTTGCCAGTTTTAAATTTTTAGCATCAAAACCCTGTGCATTGGCAATGATGATGGAACCTCTTTTCAAACGGGGCAGATCCACTTTTAATGCGGCGGCATTCATGGCTACCAGCACATCGTACTGGTCACCGGCAGTATAAATTTCCGTACTGCCCAAATGAACCTGGAACCCGGAAACGCCGGCAACCGTGCCTATGGGAGCACGGATCTCTGATGGGTAATCAGGAAAAGTATTCAGGTCATTTCCAAGCAAGGCCGCTGTATCGGTGAATTGCATGCCGGTCAATTGCATGCCATCTCCCGAATCTCCGGAGAAGCGGATCACTATTTTATCAACTTCAATTTTTGAAGTGGTTTTTTCTAAAAGTTTCGTTGGTGTTTCCATACTATTAATTATGTATGCAGTATTTCTTTCTTAGCCATTAGTTGTTCCACTGTTTCAGCATATGCTTCATCCGGCACACAACAATCAACCGGGCAAACGGAAGCACATTGAGGTTCTTCGTGAAAGCCCTGGCATTCAGTGCATTTGCTGGGAGAAATAAAATAAATGTCAGTTGAAATGGGTGGCAGACGGTCAGCTGCATTTACAACACTTCCATCGGCCAGTACATAAGAACCGGTCACGGTGGTTCCATCGGCCATGGACCATTCCACACCGCCTTCATAAATAGCATTGTTCGGACATTCTGGTTCGCATGCACCGCAGTTGATGCATTCTTCCGTTATCTTAAGAGCCATAAAATAAATTTTACGTGATTAAAACTTATTAAAGGTTCTCAAGTTTCTACTGATAAAAGCTGATGCAGGTCAAATGATTAAATGTTCTTTATCAACCGGGTATATGAATTATAACATGGGTCAGCTACAGGGCATAGCATAACTATTGAGCAGGCAATGATTTGTAAAATAAAAGATTAATTGTTGAGGAGATAATGCTTACCGGATCTCCAGTTGCATTTTTTCAAGATAGGGCTCCAGTTTATCAGTACCCTCGAAAGCAACGAACTTCGTTATGTAACGCTGATGTTTATGAAAGAAGACTTCTACATAAAAATGATGAACTTGAAAAAGTAAAATCTTATATACGCCGGCATCTCTTCCACCAACACAAACACTGTTAATGATCAGGTCAATCTGGGCAATTTCATCCAGTAAATTGAAGTCGTCTAACGTCATGGCTCAATGTACAAATTAATTTGAAAAGTTTATATTTTGAGATTTTGTAAATTTTACAGAATTGAGTTTTGTGTAAAAAAAGTTTTGTGAAAAAA
>CAMPGG010000183.1 GCA_946885335.1 uncultured Chitinophagaceae bacterium | reverse complement strand
ACATAAGGGAATCTAAACTGTTCGTCATGAATTGTTAAAAAACTAAAATAATTTTAACAATTTTTATGAACGGTAGTGGATCGGCATATTTTATAAAAAAACCATTCCCTAACCTTCTTAAATTTTAATAATTGTTCAGCTGATTGTCTATGTACGAAACAATATTTTCAAGGTCGGTTGGTGGAAACCAGTTATAGGCTGAATCTTTTTTAAACCAGGTCAATTGTCTTTTTGCATACTGCCTGGTATTTATTTTAATTTGACCGATTGCTTCTTCCAAACTTATTTTTTGGTCCAGGAAATTAAATATTTCCGTATATCCTACCGTCCTCAATGCATTCAGGTGTTTATATTTTTCAAGAGATTGAACCTCCCCGACCAAACCTTGATTAATCATTTCTTCTGTCCGGAACTGAATGTTTTGATGCAGTTGTTCTTTAGGCAATTCAAGAGCAATTTTTATAATGCGAAAATCCCGGGATGCTTTTTCTCCTTTTCGAAATGAAAGAATGGATTGCCCGGTAGATTCAAAAACTTCCAATGCTCTTATTAATCGCTGCGGATTCAGCACTTCGCCTTGCTTAAAAAAAAGTGGATCTTTTTCTTTAACCTGTTGCTGTAACCAGGACAAACCTTTCTCTGAAAATTGTTTATTTATCAACGCCCTTGTCCCGGGTGAAACAGGTGGAATATCATCCAACCCTTCTGTAAATGCACGAATATATAAACCAGTGCCACCAACCATAACCGCTAAATCATTTTGTTGATGGATCTGTTTTACTTTTTCCAGTGCATAGTTTTCAAACACCACTGCATTTACTTCTTCCTGGATGGAATGTGATGCAATAAAATGATGTGGTACTTCCATTAATTGTTTCGGCGAAGGGCGAGCTACACCAATATTTAATTCTTTATAACACTGACGGCTATCCGCAGAAATTATTTCTGTTCCATAATGCTTGGCTAATGAAATGGCAGCAGCCGTTTTTCCAACAGCTGTTGGCCCGGCAATTATTATTACAGTTTTATGAACAGGCTGATTCATATTGGAATGAAAAACCCGGCAGTTTAACCGGGTTTAAATTTTTTCTGCAAGTTGAAAGTTTACAATTCTTCTTCACTGGCGCCATCTTCATCTTCAGTCAAATCCATATCAGCACCGTCTGATTCATCTCCTTCTTCACTAAATCCTTCCGCATTTTTATTCAAATCATATTTCTCTTCTACATCCGCAAATTTTTCACCCAATAAACCTTTGGTACCGTACTGACTGGGTGCAATACCTTCCGTTCTAATTACGGAAGGGTAAGTTATTTTGGAACTTTCTTCTTTAGAAACATTGATCAGTTCAATAAGAAAAGTCCAGTTTTTATTAAAATCATATTGGTATACAAAACGCTGGTTGGGCTGTTTGATCTCACTGCCGATGATGGTTTCTTTCATCATCAAAGGAGCTACGTTGTACTGCTCGTCATATTGCTCCAGTGTAATTTGCCTGCCTCTTTGCCAATGATCGTTGCTCCTGTAAAAAGTGGCTTTATGTTTATTATCAAATTCATAAGCTTTCAGGATGATTTCGTGCATATCAAAAAATGACTGCGTATGCCGCACAACTACGTCGCGGTAAACGCTGTCGTCTTCTTCAAAATAAACCCTGAATCTAAGTATAGCCATATGGAATAAATTACATTTATTATCAAAAATAGGCAAAATTTGAAGAGCTACCTTACCGGTGTTAATCCAAAACTCTTTCCCTTCTCTAACATATACGCATAAGCGGCTTCAAAACTGTTATCTATCTCACCATCCAGTATTGCTTCGCGGATAGCTGTTTTAATTTCACCAACCGGGCGGGAAGGTTTAATACCAAAGGTTTCCATGATCAGCTCTCCCGAAACAGGAGGTTGCCAATTCCTTAAACGATCACTTTCTTCTACCTCCCGGCATCGTAATCTTACCATCTGGAAATTTTCCAGGTATCGTTTCTTTTTTAATTTATTTTTTGAAGTGATGTCAGCTTCACATAATGTCATCAATGCTTCAATATCATTATCCGCATCAAAGATCAACCGGCGAATGGCAGAATCCGTAATATTTTCTTTGGTCAGGCTGATGGGTCGCAGGTGCATTTCTACCAGTTTTCTTACAAACCGCATTTTTTCATTCATCGGCAATTTGAATTTGGCAAAAAGTTTTGGTACCATCCGGCCACCTACCACTTCATGTCCATGAAACGTCCAGCCATGTCCATCCTCAAATTTTTTAGTTACCGGTTTGGCTATATCATGCAATACAGCAGCCCATCTTAACCAGAGATCAGGAGATTTTTTTGCAACATTATCCAATACTTCAAGTGTGTGATAGAAATTATCTTTATGCCCCATGCCATCAATATATTCTGCACCAGCCAGGTCCACCATTTGTGGGAATATAATATGCAGTAATCCACTTTGGTACAAAAGATCAAAACCAATGGATGGTTTTTTGCTTAAAAGGATTTTATTTATTTCTTCGGTTATACGTTCCTGTGTGATGATGTTTATGCGATATGCATTATCCTTTATGGCCTGGAAAGTTTTTTCTTCAATTTTAAATGAAAGCTGGCTGGCAAATCGAATGGCCCTCATCATTCGTAATGGATCATCACTAAAAGTTTGCAAAGGATCAAGCGGTGTTTTGATGATGCCATTTTTCAGATCTTCCACCCCGTTAAAAGGATCATGCAATTTTCCAAAATCCGTTTCATTCAAACTTATAGCCAGCGCATTGATGGTAAAATCGCGGCGGTTCTGATCATCTTCCAAAGTACCGGGCAAAACCTGTGGATTTCTTGAATGATATTGATAACTTTCTTTGCGGGCACCGACAAACTCGAGATCCATATCATATACACGAATATGAGCCGTGCCATAATTTTTAAAGAAACTTACATGCGGTTTGGGTTCAAACTGTTTTGCAACCAGGTGTGCCAGGTCAATACCATCACCCATACAAACAATGTCGGCATCTTTTGATGGCCGGTCTAATAATTTATCGCGGACAAAGCCACCAATTAAATAACAGGGCATATTTGCTCCATCAGCTGCATGTGCAATCTTCTTCAGTATAAATAATTCCTTGTCAGTGCACTGAATATCCATAAGCCGCAAAGATAACAGGGAGATTTGAGTTATGATTTTTTGCGAAACAGAGTGGGAAATCAACGGATAATTTCAATATTTCCATTTTTCCAACGCACTACCGATGAAGGACTGGCAGCAGTACGATCATCCCGGCGATAATGAACTGTATAATCAACACCTGAAATTATTTCACTGCTGATATCGTCATAAAAAGCCGGCGCTGGTTGCCCGCTGATATTTGCAGATGTGGAAACGATGGGCTTTTTAAACCTTTTTAAAAGATTGCGGCAGAATGCTTCTTTGACCAGGCGAATTCCAATACTTCCATCTTCTGGCAATAAGTTTTCTGCAAGCCCGATAGCATGTTCAAAGATCATGGTAGTTGGATTGGTCACCTGCTGCAAATAATCAAAAGCCTGTAAGTCGGCAGCTGCCGTATATTTCAATATATCTTTTTCATCTGCAACCAAAATAATCATGGAGCGTTGAGGTGGCCTTTTTTTTAATTGAAAAATTCGTTCTACAGCCTTTTCGTTGGTAGCATCGCAACCAATACCCCAAATAGTATCTGTTGGATAAAGTATAATACCTCCATTGCGTAAAACCTGCAGACTTTTTTCTATATCCTTTTCCATTACTGTCATGGTTCAACTTTTTTTACCAGTTCATAATAAACATCCATTACGGAGGCAGCACATTTTTCTGGCGTAAAATTTTGGGCGTGCAGCCATCCTTTTTCTTTCATTCCGGCAGTAAGAGATTCATCATGATAAATTCGTTTCATCGCTTCTGCTATTTCAACAGCATCATGCGGATTAATGTAATATGCAGCATCCCCTCCAGCCTCCGGCAAACAGGAAAGATCAGATGTAATAACGGGTAAACGGCTGTATAAGGCTTCCAAAACCGGTATGCCAAATCCTTCAAAAAAAGAAGGATAAATCATTGCTAAAGCCTGCTGGTAAATGGCTGGAAAATCTGCAGCAGTTTTAAAACCTTCCTGGTCTTTGGTGGCAGGATTTTCAGACAAAAAAATGATTCTTTCACCAATACCCTGCTGTTTTACAAAATCTTTTACCAGCTGCATATAACCACCTCCCTCACCAATAACCACTAATGGAACATCCAACTCATTTTTCAATAAAAAAATTGCTTTACATACATTCAACAGGTTCTTTCTTTCAATAACGGAACCTACATATAAAAAGAATTTATCGGGCAGATTGTATTTATTCTTAATACTGTTTTTTTCGCTTACGCTTACCTGTTTGGAAAAAGAAGGATTACAACTTTGATAACAAACCCTGATCTTGTCTTCAGGGACCTGGTAAAATTCGATCAAATCTTTTTTTGTTTGCTGGCTGATGGCAATCACCAGGTCAGCATGTTTGCAGGCATACCTGAATTTTTTTCGATAAATATTTACATCTATTTTTTTATACTGGTGGGGATAACGTTCATGAATAAGATCGTGCATGGTGACGATGGATGGTATATTTGTTTCCCTGATCCCTACAGGCACTTCATGACTTAAACCATGGTAAAGATGGATATTTAATTTTTTCAGATCACCTGTGACCCACTTGCTTCGCCAGGCAGAAGAAAAAATGCGGTGCAGTGATCTTTCGGGCAGAATCTCATGCACATTTTGAACATCCTCAAAATCGAATAATGACGATGGTTTAGGATTAAATAAATAATATTCGTGTTCCCGGAATGTAGTTGCCAGTGAACGGATCAAGGTCCTGCTGTAATGACCTAACCCTGTACCATTGTGATATGCCCTTTTTGCATCAAAACCTATGCGCATAAAAAAATTTAAAGGTGCAAGTTAACTATTGCTTTTAAGTGTTGATTCAACCTTTATGCTGATATCCGCAAATGAAATGCCGCTGATTTGAATTAAATAATATGTTTGCAAAAAAAATATCATGGAACTGAAGTCAATAATAAATGAAGCATGGGCCAACAGGGAGTTACTAAAAGAAAATAAATATACTGATGCAGTAAAACAGGTTATTGAAGAAGTGGATAAAGGACGTTTACGTGTAGCCGAACCTGCTGAAAACGGCTGGCAGGTTAATGAATGGGTAAAACAAGCCATCCTCTTGTATTTCGGCATACAACCTATGCAAACCTGGGAGATAACACCTTTTGAATTTTATGATAAAATGTTATTGAAAAAAGATTACAAAGACCTGGGTGTTAGAGCTGTGCCGCATGCTGTTGCCCGTTATGGTGCTTTCCTCGGAAGAAATGTTGTGCTGATGCCAAGTTATGTAAATATAGGTGCCTATGTAGATGAAGGAACCATGGTTGACACCTGGGCAACTGTGGGAAGTTGTGCACAGATTGGCAAACACGTTCATTTAAGCGGCGGTGTTGGCATTGGTGGTGTGCTGGAACCATTACAGGCATCACCGGTCATTATTGAAGATGGTTGTTTTATCGGTAGCCGCTGTATAGTTGTTGAAGGCGTCATTGTTGAAAAAGAGGCTGTGCTTGGAGCAAACGTGGTGCTTACCCAATCCACCAAAATAATTGATGTTAGTGGCAGTGAACCTGTTGAAACAAAAGGAAGAATCCCTGCACGCAGCGTGGTTATTCCCGGTAGTTATACAAAAAAATTTCCGGCAGGTGAATACCAGGTAAGTTGCGCACTGATCATTGGCAAACGAAAACCCAGCACCGATCTAAAAACCAGTTTAAATGATGCGTTAAGAGATTTTAATGTAAGTGTGTAAAATAAATCAGAAGATATCGAAAAACCGTTTACGTTCATACTTACCCGTTATTTCACCGACGCCAACGATATTATCACACATAGCATTTAATAATTCTTCCCTGCCTGATTTTGCAGGAAGGTTCAACATTTCGTCTAATGCAAAAATTTTAAAAGTATAGCGATGCATGCCGCGGGGATGTCGCGGACCTGCATAAAGGTTTTGTTTAAAATCATTTCGTCCAATAACACCCTTTGCCACTTTAAATTGCAAAAGATGTTTTACTGGCAGGTTCCATATTACCCAATAAACTTTTTTATTGAGTGAATCTTTATCTTCCAATGTAATAGCAATGGATTTAGCTGAGACCGGTATGCCGGATATTTTCAATGGTGGAATCATATTTTTTCCATCAGCTGTATATTTAACGGGAATGCGGTGATGATCAACAAAAGCAGGACTTGAAATCATTAATTTCTGACACTGGGGAACATATGTTTTTTTATAGTAACGCTCATTGATCATTATATTTAAATTCACTGCGTAAAGTTACCTTTTTATTTTAATTTTTTCTACCTGATCCTCATCAGCACCCTGCTGTAATCCGCCTCTACAGCTAATTGCAGCGAAATATATATTTGCAGAAGCAATAACCTCATCCATAAAAATTTATATCCAATTGGAACAATATTTGCGCTTCTTCAACACCTATTAATCATTAAACTTTATACTATGAAAAAGGCAATTTTGCTTATTGCGTTTTCTGCATGTATTGCGGGGATCAGTTTTGCGCAAGATTCTATTCCCCAAGCTGCAAAAGATCATTTTGCATCAACTTATCCTATGGCCTCTGATGTAAAATGGGATGTTGAAGATGGTAAGATTGAAGTAAAGTTCGAATTGAATGGAGTGGAATGGGATGGTTATTATGATGCCGCCGGCACCTGGTTAAAAACAAAACGTGAACTTAAAAATGATGAAGTACCCCAAGTGGTAATGGATGGTTTAAAAACAACTGAATTCAGCAGTTGGACCGCAGATGACCCGCATGAATATCAAACCCCATCACACAAATCACTTTACCGGTTTGAAGTAAAAAATGGAGCAGAGAAAAAAATTATATTTCTGACACCGGATGGTAAATTAGTTCCGGAAATGACAAAAGCTAAAGAGTGATCTATTCAACCTTATTTATTTTTAAGT
>CAMPGG010000182.1 GCA_946885335.1 uncultured Chitinophagaceae bacterium | reverse complement strand
ATGTGCAATCAGTCCCTACATTGATAATTTTTCAAAAAGGTAAAATCATCTGGAGGAAAAGTGGTGTAACACCGGCGCAGGAAATTTTGCAGCATGTGCGGTAATATTTGGTTGTTTAGTTGTTAGGTGTTTAGTCGATTAACATTTTTTAATTTCATTTGTATGGAGTATATGGAGTAACTGACTATTACCCCAATTCCTAATATCCAAATTCCAAATCCCTCCATTTAACTAATCATCTAATCAACTATTTCCTCATCTCTTTATCTTTGGAATAAATTCGTTGAAGCACTTAAAGGCATTAAATAAATATTTCTGGAAGTATCGGGTCAGGTTAAGTATCGGTATTTTGTTCATCATCACTTCCAACTATTTCGGTGTTCTTTCTCCGCAGGTAACTGGCTATATTATTGATTTTGTCCAAAGAAAATTAAATCTCCCCGGTTATCAACCCAAAACAATTGAACCAGGATATGATTGGCTGGTTCAGCGTTTCATCAACTATATGGAAAATGCCGAATTCACCGTTTCAAATGTGGTGGCTATTTGCGGTATTACCATTCTTGTTCTTGCTTTATTGCGTGGTTTCTTTATGTTCCTGATGCGGCAAACGATCATTGTTATGAGCCGTCATATTGAATATGATCAGAAGAATGAAGTTTTTAATCATTACCAGCAACTGGATACGGCATTTTACAAGAACAACAGTACCGGCGACCTGATGAGCCGCATTGCGGAAGATGTCAGCAGGGTAAGAATGTTCACCGGGCCTGCCATTATGTACCTGATAAACCTGATAGCATTAATATCCCTCAGCGTTTATTTTATGTACAAACGCGATGCTATGTTGACGTTATATGTATTATCGCCATTGCCATTGCTGGCATTTACCATTTATTATGTAAATACCATCATTCACCGGAAAAGTGAGAAATTACAGGCATCCCTAGCCGCAGTTACAACCAATGCCCAGGAATCTTATTCTGGCATCAGGGTTATAAAATCTTTTGTACAGGAAAAAGCCATGTTAGGTTTTTTTGAAAAGAACAGCGAAGCATATAAACAGAACGCCATCAACCTGGCGAAAGTGGAAGCCTTGTATTTTCCCAGCATGACATTGCTGATAGGCCTGAGTACTTTAATGACGATCATGATTGGTGGTATTTATTATATCAATGGACATCCATCTATAGGTATTGATACCATTGTGGAATTCGTTATATATATAAATATGCTCACATTCCCGGTTAGTGCCATTGGCTGGGTGGCCAGCATGATACAACGGGCATCCGCTTCTCAAAAAAGATTAAATGAATTTTTAGATACAACACCTGCTATTCAAAATGCAGCGGGTACTGTAAAAAGCAATATTAAGGGTGAAGTTATTTTTGACCATGTGGATTTTACATATCCGCATACCGGTATCAGGGCTTTAAAAGATTTTAGCCTGCATATCAAACCAGGTCAGAAAATTGCCATTGTTGGAAGAACAGGAAGTGGTAAAAGCACTGTTGCACAATTGCTTTTGCGGATGTACGATGTTATGGATGGTGAAATCATTATTGATGGAAAGAAGATCCGCGAATGGGATATGTACGATTTGCGCAAACAGGTTAGTTATGTGCCCCAGGATGTTTTTTTGTTCAGTGATACGGTTGAAAATAATATCCGGTTTGGATTTCCTTCAGCCAGCAGGCAACAGGTAGAAGATGCCGCCAGGCATGCCAGTGTACACCAGGAGATACTTCAATTTTCAAAACAATATGAAACCATGATAGGGGAAAGGGGTGTTACTTTAAGTGGTGGCCAGAAGCAGCGGATATCCATTGCCAGGGCATTGGTTAAAGATCCGCGCCTGATCATCTTCGATGATTGTTTAAGTGCCGTAGATGCCAGGACTGAAAAACAGATTACAGGTCACCTTGATGCGTACCTGAAAAACAAAACGGCTATTTTTATAACCCATCGTATTTTTTCTTTATTTCATTTCGATATGATCGTTGTAATGGATGATGGCAGGATCGTTGAAGCAGGTACACACGCTGAATTGCTTAACCAGAAAGGGTATTACACGGAGATCTATAACCGCCAGCAACAACAGGATTCAGAAAGTGAAACAGAATAATTGTATAACAGTTCAAAGAAAGTTTTATCTTTTGCATTGACAATTTGGCTGTTTGTAAAACATATTTATATTTGTAACACTTTTTTTTTACGATTAATTAACTAAAACCTACAACTGTGGCGTACGAAAACAATGACAAGAAAATGGAAAGTATTTACAGCAAGCGGATTCGTGCTGGTAAAAGAAGAACCTATTTTTTTGATGTAAGAGCAACCCGTGGCAACGATTACTACCTGACTATTACAGAAAGCCGTAAACGTTTTGATGATAATGGTTATGATCGCCACAAAATATTTTTATACAAAGAGGATTTCAATAAATTTATTAAAGCCTTAGGCGAAGCGGTTGATTATGTAAAGACAGACCTGATGCCCGATTTTGATTTTGATGCATTCAATCATGATGAAACAGAAGATGAATACAACCAGCGCATGAATGGCGGAACGACTGGCGAATTTACAGGGGAAACCAATCATGAGCCGGTAAAAGAAGTGAACAACGAGGTTCATAATGACGAAGTGGTGATCAACACAGCTACGAATCAAGAAGAAGTTACACCAAAACCAAATGCTGCCTCAGAAGATATTCAAACTAACCACACAGAAGAAGAAGTAGATAAGTGGTAAGTTTTAAACCTGAAAAAAAATCCCCTTCGTTTGAAGGGGATTTTTTTTTGTCAAATAATGAATATGTTTTTTCTCACCTCATTTGTTTGTACAAATTAATTAAACCATTGGTAGATGAATCATGTGATGTTACCACATCTTTGCTTTGTAGTTCCGGTAATATCTTATTGGCCAGTTGTTTGCCTAATTCAACACCCCATTGGTCAAAACTGAAAATGTTCCAGATAACTCCCTGCACAAAGATCTTATGTTCATAAAATGCGATCAATTGTCCCAATGTGAAAGGTGTAATTTTTTTGATCAAAAATGAGTTACTGGGCTTGTTGCCTTTAAAGATCTTATAAGGTAGCAAATTTGCTATTTCCTCGTTTGATAATCCGGCCTTCTCCAACTCTGCCTGAACTTCCGTTTCATCTTTCCCATTCATCAGCGCCTCTGTTTGAGCAAAGAAATTGGATAACAATTTTGGGTGATGATCACTCAGCGGGTTATGCGATTGTGCAGGGGCGATAAAATCGCAGGGTATCAACAAGGTTCCCTGGTGTATGAGCTGGTAAAATGCATGTTGCCCGTTAGTGCCGGGTTCGCCCCAAATAATTGGCCCCGTATTATAATCTACTGCCGCACCATTCCGATCCACGCTTTTACCATTGCTTTCCATATTTCCCTGTTGAAAATAAGCGGCAAAACGATGCAGGTACTGATCATATGGCAAGATGGCTTCACTTTGCGCTCCAAAAAAATTGGTATACCAGGTACCAATAAGCGCCATGATCACGGGAATATTATTTTCAAATGGAGTATCCCTGAAATGTTTATCGGAATGATTTGCGCCTTTTAATAATTCTTCAAAATTTTCATATCCAACAGTTAATGCAATAGATAACCCGATGGCACTCCAAAGTGAATATCGGCCACCGACCCAATCCCAAAAAACAAACATATTTTCCTTATCAATACCAAACTTTACTACATCCTTTTCATTAGTTGATAAAGCGGCAAAATGTTTGGCTATATGTTTTTCATCTCCCGCAGATTGCAAAAACCAATTCCGGGCAGAATGTGCATTGGTCATGGTTTCCTGCGTTGTAAATGTTTTAGAAGCAATAAGGAACAACGTTTCTTCCGGATTAACTTTCTTTAGCGTTTCAGCAATATGTGTTCCATCTACATTGGAAACAAAAAAGGGTTGAATATCTTTTAACCAATAAGGTTTCAGCGCTTCGGTCACCATCAATGGACCCAGATCGCTGCCACCAATTCCTATATTAACTATATACTTTATTTTTTTCCCTGTATAACCTGTCCATTCACCTGAATGAATTTTTTGACAAAATGATTTCATTTGTCCTAAAACCTGCTTAACGCCCGGCATTACATCTATGCCTTCTGAATAAACGGGTTCACCTGGTAAATTGCGCAATGCGACATGAAGTACAGAACGGTTCTCAGTTTCATTGATCTTTTCACCTGCAAACATTTCTTCAATTCCTTGTTTCAATTTGCATTCTTCGGCTAATTGAAACAGGTATTGCATGGTTTCTTCCGTGATAATATTTTTGGAGTAATCAAAATAAATATCACCCGATTGCTCAGAAAATTTTTCAAATCGATTTTCGTCTGCTTTAAATAACTGACTTAATTGCAAAGCCTTTGCTTTTTTTGCATGATCACTTAATAAAGACCAGGCCTTTGTATTTGTGGGATTAATGCGTGGTAACATGCTTTTGATTTATAGTTTTTTAATCACTTCAATTGTTTTTTCAACCATGCCAGGAGTTATATCAAGATGAACAACGAGCCTTACACGGTTTAACGCAATGGCATAACCGAAAATACCCGCCTGCTTCATTTTATCAACCAACTGAACAGCCGAAATGGAATCATCCAATTCAAAAATGATGATATTGGTTTCAACGGGAAGAACTTGTTTGACAAATGGTTTTTGTTGAATGGCTTCGCTTATTTGGCGGGCATGTTCATGATCTTCGTGAAGCCTGTCAATATGATGTTGAAGGGCATAAATACCGGCGGCGGCTAAAAATCCAGCCTGGCGCATTCCACCTCCAAATACTTTCCGGTAACGACGGGCTTTTTTAATCATCTCTTTATTACCAATCAATAAACTACCAACCGGGCAACCTAAACTTTTACTTAAACAAATGGAAATACTGTCAAATGTTTTTCCATATTCTTTTGCATCCTGGTTTTTAGCTACCAGCGCATTAAAAAGCCTGGCGCCATCCAAGTGAAAAGCCAGGTTATTTTCCCGGCAAACTTTTTCAATTGCCAGGATTTCATCCATTTCATAACAACTGCCTCCACCCCGATTACTGGTATTTTCCAGGCTGACCAGGCTGGTTCTTGCCCGGTGAACATCATCGGGGTTAATAGCTTGTTTCACCATTTGGGCAGTAATTCTTCCCCGGTCACCATGTAACAACTTCACAGATGAACCTGAATTAAAAGCGATCCCGCCACCTTCATATTGATATATATGTGAAGATTCATCGCAGATCACCTCGTCACCGGGTTGTGTATGACATTTAATGGCGATCTGGTTGGTCATTGTTCCGGATGGACAAAAAATAGCTGCTTCCATTCCAAACATGTTAGCAGCAAGTTGCTCTAATTCATTTATTGAGGGATCTTCTCCAAAAACATCATCTCCAACTTTTGCCTGCATCATGGCTTCCAGCATGGAAGCAGTGGGTTTTGTAACTGTATCGGACCTGAAATCTATCATTCAATCAAATTTTACTGCAATATAAAAGATAGTAATTCAAATCCCGGTAGGAATTAGGGTCTGAAAAATCGGATACCGAGGTTATAAAATAAAATTGCCATTTATCGCTTCATATTGCCTTTGATACCTAAAAGGGTAAAACCCTGTAACCACTTCATGGCTTTTGCGTCCCATTCCTTGAATTCATTGTTACCGATTATCAATAAAATAAACCGTTTACTATAAAACAATGAACTATGCAAAGCCAAGTACCTATTTTTGAATTGTAATTAACAACATCAAGTACTAAAATCAACAATAATGAGAAAAATTAAGAATTTGCTGGCGATGGTTGTCCTTACAGCCTTATCTTTTGTCAGCTACGCACAAAACGCCAGTAAGATCAGTGGTGTTATTAAAGACGGGAATGAAAAAACCCTGGAGTCAGCAACGATCAGCCTGATTAAGGCAACCGATAGTTCAATAGTGAAAGTTGCAATTGCAGATAAAGCTGGCAGGTACCAGTTTGAAAATATTACAACAGGCAAATATTTAGTAAATGTATCAGCAACCGGTCATGATGCAGGTTTTTCTTCTTTGGTAGAAGTTAAGGAAGGAAATGCTTCGATTGAAGTTCCGGTAATTGTTTTACAACCTGCCACTAAAAGCCTTGGTGCGGTTGTAGTTACCAGTAAGAAACCTTTAATAGAGCAGAAAATAGACAGGATGGTAATAAATGTGGAAGCATCTGTAACCAATGTTGGATCATCTGCACTGGAGGTTTTAGAAAAATCTCCTGGTATTACAGTTGATAAAGATGGGAATATCAGTTTGAAAGGGAAACAAGGTGTTGTTGTTTTAATTGATGGACGTCCTTCATATTTATCCGGGGCAGACCTGGCAAATATGTTAAGGAGTATGACTTCAGCCCAATTGGACCAGATTGAAATTATGACCAATCCCCCCGCTAAATATGATGCAGCAGGTAATGCCGGAGTCATTAATATCAAAACAAAAAAGAATAAACAATTTGGTTATAACGGATCGGTGAGTGCAACCTATGGCCAGGGAAGATATGGTCGTAACAACGAATCTTTCAATTTCAATTATCGCAATGGCAAGGTGAATATGTTTACCAATTTAAGTTACAACTATGGTAAACGTTATAATAACCTGGATATTCAGAGAAATTTCCGGGATAAAGACACCAAGCAGTTATTGCGCTATTTTGACCAGGAAGCGAAAATGCAAAGTATCTGGCGTTCATTCAATGCCAAAGTAGGAATGGATTATTTTGCATCTAAGAATACCACCTTCGGTGTAGTGTTTAATGGATATTCAAATCCCGGTGAATTCGGTAACAGGAATACTACTTTGATCTCAGATGCTAATGGTTTATTGATCAATGAGACTAAAGCCACAGCAGATTTTGACCAGCACTGGAAAAACTTCAGCACTAATTTAAATTTCCGTCATGTGCTGGATACCACAGGCCAGGAGATCACAGCAGATGTTGACTACCTGACTTATTCATCTACCAATGACATGGAATTAAGTAATTATTATTTTGATGCAGCTGGAAACAG
>CAMPGG010000181.1 GCA_946885335.1 uncultured Chitinophagaceae bacterium | reverse complement strand
ACTTTTATAATCATCTATTCATAATTATTGCTGCATTTAAATTTTTCACAGAAAATTTATATAATTGTGGTTCCAAAAAAATGAACTGCTATGAAACTTTTTAGCTTACTTATTGCAATCATATTGCTGAAATCATGTACTGATGCTAACAATCAAATTGTATCAGACAATGGAAAAGAAGAACCTGTTGAAAATTCAATTGAAACGCCAAAAGGTAATTTTAAAACAGGTGTTTATCATGCATACCAGTTGTCTTCCGCAGGATATGGTTTCCAATACAAATTTGAAATTAAAGATGGTGGCGAGTATATTATGTTCGATAAAAAAGGTACTTACGAATATGAACCATCAACCAATGTAATTAAATTTCTTACCGGGGGGTTAAAAGAATTTAATGGCGTATTCACCCGTGTTGATCATGTAAATGAATCCAGGAAGCTTATGATCGTTTTGGATTTTAATGGTGGCGTCCCAGATACTTTGAACCTGGGGAAAAAACCGGGAGGTTATTATCAGTATGCTTACATACAGGAATAATATCTGCATTGTTTTTTAACGGGCAATCAAAGGATAACCTACAATTCAAATTCCCATACCGTGCGATAGGTTCCATTTTCTTCTATGTAAGTTAGAAACTCATGGTAGAATTTATCTGCGCCAATAGTGGCACTGTCACCAATAACAATAAGTTGTTCTTTTGCCCGGGTTATCGCAACATTCATGCGCCGGTAATCTTTTAAAAAACCAATATCCCCATCATCATTGCTTCGCACCAATGAAACAATGATGCTGTGTTGTTCCTGTCCCTGGAAACTATCAATTGTACTGATACGCATTGCTCCCGGCAAAACTTCCTTTGCAGCTGTAACCTGTCCTGAATAGGGAGAAATAAAAGCGGTGTCTGAAACATTAAATTCACCGGAGTTAATTAATTGTCTTACAATCCGAAGTTCACCTTCATTCTGTAAACTGATTCCATCTGGCCCGCGGGTTTCATTAAAACCTGATCCGGCCGTATCAATAAATACCAGGTGTGATCCTGTATTTTGAAGGTGTTCTGCTGTTTTCAATAAACTGTTATAAAAATATTGACTACTGAACCCAGATATGGCAGCCCGCATCCGGTACTGTGTATTCAGCAGGTATGCATGACTGTTATGATCAATGGCAGCTTCCAGTATGGACCTGTTAAATCCAAGCCGGGCAGCTTCCTGGCTCAGCACAGTAGGAGGAAGTTGCCAATGATCACCGGCCAAAACTATTTTATCTGCCAACGGGAATATGCACCAGGCCAAAGGTTCAATGCATTGGCCTGCTTCATCGATAACAAGAGAATTAAAACGCAATTGATCCATTTTCGCATCATATAAACCAATGGGTGTTCCGGCAATCACTTCAGCTTCAGCAAATAGTTTTTCTTCATTGTATGCTTGTAATTTTTTAATCTCGTTACGGATATTTTTTACCTCTTTAAATAGCAGGTTGCGTTGTTCTCTTTCTGCTTTTCCATAGTTTCTTTTATACTTTAATGCCATCCTGCGAAATTCTTCTGCCCGCATTTTTAATTGCTTGATTTCTTTCTGCGCTTTACTGTTTCCCAATTTTCCTTCAGGTGTATGCGGAAAAATAATATTATCCACTTTGCTTGTGTTGCCAACGCGTAATAATTTGATTCCTTGTTTGATTAAACCTTTGGAAATATTATCAACAGCTGTATTGCTTGGCGCTGACACTAATACTTTTTCGCCGTTTTTTATTAATTGTGCAATAGCTTCAATTAGTGTGGTTGTTTTTCCAGTTCCTGGTGGACCATGTACAATGGTTAGTTGTTTATTTTGGATGATGGCTGCTACGGCCTGTTGCTGACTTTGGTTTAATTTTTTGTTGTAAAATTCTAAGGTATCTGTACTTATGGGTATTTGTATTTCAGCATTGATTGGTTCCCCATGCAGTTGTTCAAAGAGTGAATAAATAGGTTTATTGTTTTCCAGGTCATTCAACGCCTTTTTCATAATACCGGTAGTGCGTGTATCCGGAGCCAGTTTAATCCCTACGCCATTATCTTCTATCCAATCAGGAAAATCAGGTGCAAATAAACGGAACTCACCATTTTTGCCATCTACATTTATTAATATCCCTTTCACCGGTTCTTCACCGTTAGTAAAACATTCTATCGCGGCGCCATCCCTGAACAGATTTGCTTCAGGTGGAAAATTCAGTTTAAAGCTGATCTCTGGATAATCATTATAACCAAAGGTTTTTCTTGTTACAATAATGGGATGTAAAGCAAGACCTTCTGCTTTTAATTGTTTCAGGTTATGTGATTGATCTAACCGGAATCTTTGCAGCTGTTCTTTTTCTTCCAGGTTAATGCAGGCCAATAAAGTTTGCAGGTGCGGATGCATAGAAATTATGGCAATAGTAAAATGAGAAAATTAAATTAGAAAGTCAAAATCATTAATTATCCTGTTGATCAATTTCTGTCTCATCGCCATTTTCAGGAATAGGGCCATGTTTAAAGCCAATGGGTTGAAAGGCATTTTTTACCTTGCTTAAATCATCGTCATAATCTTCCCATTGAATCAGTACATCCAATAAGCTTTCTATATTAGTTTGAATGGATTCTTCTGTAACTTCTTCTGGTCGCAAAATTTCACGACCCTCCGGGGATTTGGGCTCTCCATAACCTTCAATATGCGGGCTTACTAACATGACCATGATTTTGCCATTGAATAATTGCTGGTAAATAAGAGCGCCATTGTTTTTAACCATGAAATTTTTAAAGTCAGTATTTTCAAAACTTTCGCCAATGCCACTGCTGCTTCGTCCAAGATCGAGGACAACGGATTCCAGGTTTTCAATATTTGCTTTTTCAGTAACTTTTGCTCTTAAACCCGTTTGTTCAATAACACCTAATAATTGCTGTATGATAAATCCTTTGGTTTTGGATTGCCACTGTTTGCGATAATTTTTTGTGTTCTGCAAAACTTCTTTATAGGCTTTTACTTTTTCCTGCAGTTTTGTAATCCCCGTTTCCATATTTTGATTTGTATAAGATTGAAATGAGCTGGGAAGGTAATAAAAAAGTGGAAAGCCGCAGGGCATCTGCAGCTTTCCACTCATAGGAAAACGGATTAGTTTTTTATAATGGTGAATTCAACCCGCCTGTTCAGTTGCCTGTTTTCATCGGTATCATTTTCAACAACCGGTTTGGTTTCACCATATCCCTGGGATGTTATCCGGTTTGGAGAAATGCCCTGGGATAATATATATTCCATTACTGACCGGGCTCTTTTATCACTCAATGTAAAATTATATTCATCAGAACCACGGCTATCTGTATGCGCACTCATTTCAATGATAATGTCAGGATTTTCATTCAGAAGTTTAACCACCCGCTTCAATTCTAAATGCGATTCTGCCCTCAGATCCCATTTATCAAAATCAAAGAAAACATTATTTAATCTTACAACCGACCCAATTTCGATGGGAACCATGTACAAGTCCTTATGAATTACTTTGTAACCTTCTTTTACCAAAGAATCGAGATTCAGGTTTTCTGAAATGGCGAAAAATTTATCTGCCTGTGCCCGGATGCTGTAATTTTTGTCATAAGGCAATACGATATTAAATGAACCATCTGCTGGATTGGAAATGGCATTTCCGGCAATAGTACCTTCTGGCAAAGTTTCATAGATCAATGACGCACTTAATGGTTGATTTGTTTTTTTGTTATAAACATTCCCGCTAACCATGATAACCGGGTCTGGTTTTTCTCTTTCCAAAAGTTTTATACGAACAATATCGCTTTCACCATGAGAATCTAACTCTGTGCTCATGTAGGCATATTCTCCACCGGCATCCAATGTAAAAAATGCTTCGGTAGCCGGTGTATTAATGGGTGAACCAAGATTTACCGGGTCAGTCCAGTTCTGCCAGGTGCTATCCAATCTTTTGGCCATCCAGATATCATTTTCACCCAAACCACCTTTGCGGTCGCTGCTAAAATATAATGTAACACCATCCGGTGCCAGGTAGGGTGTAGTTTCATTGTATTTTTTTAAGTTGATCTTCTTTCCCAAACTTTTCGGTTCTGACCACCAACCATCTTCTTCTAAAAAACTTACATACAGGTCATTAAGATAACCGCCTTTTTCTTCGGTCATATAAAACAATAAAGTCTGCCCGTCATGGCCCATAACCGCTCCGTTTTGATTTCCCCTGTCATATTTTGAAAAGTTTTCAATATTCAACATTTGAGGCCTGCTCCAGTATCCATCCTTTTTTAAATAACACATGCTGATTCCATTGCCTGCATAATTGCCGTTGTCAAAAGCATTCCTGATCAAAATCCTGTTATTGTCTGGAGAGATCCAGAAAACAGCGTTATAATAATAAGTATTGAGTGGTTCACCCAGGTGTACGGCCTTGCTCCAATTACCATCCTTGTCTCTTTCGGAAAACCAGATGTCCTGCGAATTTCGAACGGAATGGTATTTAGTATTTTCCGGGTGATTTTGTACGATGAAAAACAACAGGTTTCCATCAGCAGAAATGGTCGGTCTTAATTCTGGTAAACTTGTATTGATTTTTGTTCCTAAATTTTCAATCTGCAAAATGGTGGAACTGGTAATGATGTTATCTTTTTGAGGTACCAATGCACCCAATGTGTCATTCGATGGTTGGGAAATGGCTGATAAAATGCCTAATGGCAGCATCATCAAAAGCATAAGTTTTTTCACGGTTCGGATTTTCAGAAAAATACTCAAAAAAGTTCTAAAAAATAAGTGATTGCGAAGAAATTTTTAAGGACAAATATTTCCACTCCAACGCATAGCAATAACCGAAAATGTCAGTATGTAAAAATGGTTTATTGCGTGTTACCGGATCAAAACACAAGTGCCTTTGCGTGCATAAGGTCTGCCATCTACCCCAATGCCTTCCATAACCCAAACAACGGCTTGTGAAGGTTGGGGAATACCTTTTAAAGTGCCATCCCAGGAAGGCTCGCTGTTATTTGCTTCAAACATCAGGTAACCCCAGCGATTATAAACCCTGAAGTACTTAACTTCTTTTACTCCTTTTGTAATGGGTCTTAGCAAATCATTTAAACCATCTCCATTTGGTGTAAATGCAGTTGGAACCAATATTTCCACCGCAGGAATGATCTTCACCATTTGCGTGTCAATCGTAACACAACCGGTTACTGTTGTTATTTCAATCGTATACAGTTCTTCCTTTTCACCATTAAAAAGAGGGGTAAAACTTGTTTGAGAATTCAATCCATGGCCGGGACTCCAAAAAACAGATTCACCAAACTGCCTTGCGGATAATTCAAGTGGCAGATCTGTGAGTGCATATTGAATGGGATAAGTGATACCAGGTTCAGGTTTGTCTATAGTAATTTTTACAGTATCGGTACTTATCTCGCAGCCATCATTGTTTACGAGAGCAGCATGATAAAAGCCCGTTTGAGAAATTTCATATTCTGTTTTATTTGCCCCGATGATTGGAATATTATTAATATACCATTGTATGTCATCAGTTGGTTGAATATATAACACGGCACTGTCACCAGAGCCAATGCAAAAAACATCCTTACCTTTTAACTGAATAGAATTATCAATAACGGATGCCTGAACAACTACTTCATCGGTTTCCCTGCATCCTCCTCCTATGCTGCTGGTGGTCAATGTATATTGAGTAGTAACATTAGGAGTAGCAAATGGATTTGCAATATTTGGATTTGATAAACCAGATGCGGGTTGCCATTGGTAAACCCACCCAGGGCGGGCATTAGACCCCAATTGAACCGCATTTAAATTACAACTGAATTTATCAGGGCCGGCATTTGCAAAAACATTCATGGTGTCTAAAAGAATAGCATATAAAGTATCAAGACATCCATAACCGTTATATGGTACCAGTTCAACTGCTAATGTGGTTCCATTAGCGGGGGCATCGTTCAGGTGCAATGTTTGGGTAGAACCAAGCACCCTGGAAAAATTATTATCAAACCATTTATATTGCTGGTAACCAAATGGAGCAGTTACTTTTAAAGCTGTATCACCAGGGCAAAAACTGGCACCTACAAATTCGTCACTGCATTCAGAATTAACATCTATATAGGCATATCCAAAATGTCTTCTGAAAGTGCAGTCTGCTGTTTTAAACGTCAGCCTGATCTTTTTACCTGCATTATTATTCAGGTTGATGGAAACTGCAGACCAGTCTTTATACCAAACGGGTGCATCGCCTTCGTATACAGAGGACATTCTAAAGCCGGGCAGGGGAGAGCCATAGTGTCGAAAGGTGAATGATGAACAGTCTATGGTATAATTATCTGTAACATTTCTTATTTCAATTTCCATTCTCGGTTGTTCATTTTCCTCGTGATTAGGATCCTGGAAAACAACAGCATAATGGTAGATCAGGTTATAAACATTCCGGTTTGCAGGTATGGTAAATTCATATGAAATTCCTTCTGCCAGTCCGCCTCCCTGGTTATTCCCGAGTTTTATAGAGTGACCGCTACCGTTAGGACAATTTACAGGGAATCCACCATATGGATCCAGTTCAGTAATCCCATTAGTATACATTGTATGCTGATCATAAACTGGCGAACCGCTTGGATATAAACTGATGATATTCTGGATACCAACAGCTTCTACATTCCCGGTATAGCATGTCCAGCCGCTGAAAGTTCCTGTTTCAAAATCTAAATTTGGCGGACAATCCTGTGCGAATGATTTAACGGTATATAAGCAAATGGATAACCCGGTTATTAAAAACCTGTGAAAACTAAATTTCTTTGTTTTAATATTCCCGGGTTTAAAATCCAACACACGAAGAAATTAAGTGATTAAATAAAATATAAATTGATGCAATGCATACAGCAAAATCCCACCTGGTTTTAACCGGTCAATTGGATTTATAGAGAAGATTGTTCATGCCCCGGCTATTAACCGTCTGTCTCTATACACATCTCCGAGCCCACGTGACATCTCAGGATCTCGTATGACGTCTTCTGCTTGTAAAAGGGGGGGGGGGGGGGGGGGGGGGGGGGGGG
>CAMPGG010000180.1 GCA_946885335.1 uncultured Chitinophagaceae bacterium | reverse complement strand
AATAGTTAGCAACTTCATAGGAACAAACCATTTCCCGGCTGAATATAACCTGTTCCCGTTATATTATCCATCCATTTCAAGCAATCCTCCATTATACAAACAGTTATAAAAAACTAAGTTTGGATAAAATTAATTTCCCGGATGATCAAGCAACATTTCACAGGGAATCAACCCTTCATCATAGCCATTTCATTTATCTCTGCCCTGGGCGGATATTTATTTGGTTTTGACTTTGCGGTCATTTCGGGTGCATTACCATTTTTAAGAACTGAGTTTGGCCTTGATGTTTGGGAGGAAGGATTTCTTACCGGTTCACTGGGGTTGGGTTGTATAGCAGGTTGTTTATTTATTGGCGCATTTACTGACCGGTACGGACGCAAGCCCGGGTTGTTACTTGCTGCTTTGATATTTGCATTATCATCTGCCGGCATGGCATTTTCGCAAGGATTTGCCTTTTTTGTAACCATGCGCTTTGCAGCTGGTATTGGTGTAGGCATGGCATCTATGCTGAGCCCCATGTACATTGCTGAAATTTCTCCTGCGGCTGTGCGTGGCCGTAATGTAGCTATTAACCAATTAACGATTGTAATTGGAATTTTGGTGACCAACCTGGTAAATTATAGTCTTGCAGATAAAGGTGTTGATGCCTGGCGCTGGATGTTTGGCCTGGGAATGGTACCATCTGCAATGTTTTTTTTAGGCGTTTTATGGTTACCTGAAAGTCCGAGGTGGTTAATAAAAGCGGGTAAAACGGCAAAAGCAAAAGCCATTCTTCAAAAGATAGGGAACGAAGAGTTTGCAACCCAGTCAGTCTCAGAAATTCAATCTTCATTATCAACAAATACAAAGCAGGTAAAAAGCGTATTTGAAAAAAGTATAAGACCCGCTGTTGTCATTGGAATTACAATAGCAGTCTTTCAACAGTTATGCGGAATCAATGTAGTTTTTAATTATACATCTACCATTTTTGAATCTGTGGGTGCTGATCTTGACCGGCAATTATTTGAAACCATTTCTATTGGTGTAGTAAACCTTTTGTTTACGTTGGTTGCTATGTGGCAGGTAGATAAATTAGGTAGAAAACCATTGATGCTGGTAGGGTCACTGGGACTTTCCATCCTGTATATTATTCTTGCATTTTTATTGCAGAATGATTTTTCAGCCACATGGATTTCCGTTTTTGTGTTGATGGCCATCGCTATTTATGCCAGTTCCCTGGCACCGGTTACCTGGGTTTTGATCTCGGAAATATTTCCCAATCAAATACGTGGTAAGGCTACATCGCTTGCCATCGTATGTTTATGGGCATCCTACTTTATTCTTGTTTTTACTTTTCCTGTACTGGCGGAAATCCTTGGTACATATGGACCATTCTATGTGTATGCAATTATTTGTTTACTGGGATTTTTCTTTATAAAAAAACGGGTGCATGAAACAAAAGGCCAAACCCTGGAGCAACTTGAACACAGTATAAAAGCACATTAGAATTTCAATTTAATATGAATGAATCTTACGTAAAAATATGGGAGGAGGAAGTAAACATTCCAACCTATGAAACCGGGGAACCTGAAAAGAACCCAATGTTTTTTGAAAAACGTGTTTACCAGGGAAGCAGTGGTGCGGTATACCCGAATCCTATTATTGAAAAAATTTACGACGAGAAATCAGACAAGAAATACAAAGCGGTTTTTCTTGAAAACCATTATATAAAAATGATGGTACTTCCGCAATTGGGTGGTCGTATTCAAATGGCTTATGACAAAATAGGTAATCGTCATTTCATCTATTATAATGAAGTAATAAAACCTGCATTAGTAGGATTATGTGGACCATGGATATCAGGAGGTATAGAATTTAACTGGCCGCAACATCACCGGCCAAGCACATTTGAACCCGTTGATTTTTCTATTGAAGAAAATAAGGATGGAAGCAAAACCATATGGGTAAACGAAATAGAAAAAATGTTTCGCACCAAGGGCATGGCCGGTTTTACGCTTCACCCCGACAAAGCCTATATCGAAATTAACGCCAGGTTATTCAACCGGACTTCCATACCACAAACTTTTTTATGGTGGGCTAATCCCGCGGTTAAGGTCAACGAACATTATCAATCCATATTTCCACCGGATGTACATGCCGTTTTTGATCATGGAAAAAGAGATGTTACTTCCTTCCCGATTGCTAAAGGGGAATATTATAAAGTGGATTATTCGCCAGGCACTGATATTTCCAGGTATAAAAACATTCCTGTTCCTACATCTTATATGGCTATTCATTCTGAATATGATTTTATCGGCGGGTATGAACATGATAGTCATGCAGGACTGTTACACGTGGCTAACCACCATATTTCACCAGGAAAAAAACAATGGACCTGGGGACATGGTGATTTTGGGAAAGCCTGGGATAGAAACCTCACAGATGAAAATGGACCTTATATTGAATTGATGACCGGCGTGTTTACTGATAATCAGCCCGACTTTTCATGGCTGATGCCTTATGAAGAAAAATCATTCACCCAATATTTTTTGCCTTACCGGGAATTAGGAACAATATCAAATGCAAACCAGGATCTGCTGCTTCATTTTAGCCTGGATAATGATTTTGTCTGCGTGAAATTGTTTGCCACATCAGAACATGAAAATCTATCGCTGTTAATAAATGCAGGCAAAAAAACAATTCATCAGGAGAAAATAAATCTTGACCCGCAAAATATTTACAGTACTAGAATTCCTGTTTCTTCTGCTGTTAAGGAAGAAGATATTTTACTAACGATCATGAATAGCCGGAATGAAGAAATTTTAAAGTATAAACCTGCAGGGAATGCAGAACAGGAAATTCCTGAACCTGCAAAAGCTCCGTTGCCACCCGGTGAAATAACCACCAATGAAAATTTGTATTTAACGGGCCTGCATCTTGAACAATACCGTCATGCTACTTTTAATCCGGTTGCTTATTATGAAGAAGCATTGAAAAGAGATGAAGGTGATATACGCAATAACAACGCACTTGGTCTATGGTATTTACGCAGGGGAAAACTCAAAGAAAGTGAAATATATTTTCGTAAAGCAATAGATACCTTAACCCAAAGAAACAGCAATCCTTATGATGGAGAAGTTTTTTATAATCTTGGGGTTTGTCTTCAATGGCAAGGTAGAAATAACGAGGCCTATACGCACTATTATAAAGCAACCTGGAACAGTGCCATGCAACCGAATAGTTTTTTTGCCCTGGCACAGTTAGACTGCAAGACTAAGAAATATCAATCGGCTCTGCATCATGTACAAAGAGCCATTGATGTTAATGCCGGAAATATCAAGGCAATAGCATTAAAAGCAACTTTATTGCGAAAACTTAATTTTTATGCAGAGGCATTGCAGGTTTGTGATGCATCCCTTGCGCTGGATAAATTTAACCTGGCTATTTATTTTGAGAAAAGCAGGCTTTTACATTTAATGGGTGAAAAGGAATTGTCATCCCGGGTTTTAGGTGTTTTATTCAGTATATCGAGAGGTGCGGCAAATAATTTTATTGAATACGCAATTGATTTTGCCGCTGCCGGGTTATATGAAGAAGCCATTGATTGGTTAACATTTTATTTATCCAAAATTCCTGGTGAACCAAACCCGATGGTATTGTATTGCCTGGGTTGGAATTATGATTTGAATGGCGACAGAGTCAATGCACAAAAATATTTTCTTAAAGCAGCTGATGCATCACCTGATTATTGTTTTCCAAATAAAGTAGAGGAAATTTTTATGCTTGAAAAAGCATTGGAATATAATGTTGCGGATAGTAAAGCTTGTTATTACCTGGGTTGTTTATGGTACGATAAAAAACAATATGCCGATGCAATAAAATGCTGGGAGCAATCAATTGCACTGGACAATACTTTCCAAACTGCATACAGGAACCTGGGCATTGCATATTTCAACAAGAAAGGTGATACTCAAAAGGCATTGGACTGTTTTGAAAAAGCTTTCAAATTAAATCCAAAGGATGCCCGCATACTCATGGAATTGGACCAGCTGTATAAAAGATTGAATAAGCCAGCTGATGAAAGGTTGGCATTTATCGAGAGGCATTTGGCGCTGGTGATACAACGTGATGATCTTTACCTTGAAAGGATTGCCTTATACAACATCATGGGTAAAACCCATATTGCATTTGAGCTTTTAATGCAACGAAAATTTCATCCCTGGGAAGGTGGTGAAGGAAAAGTTTCTTCTCAATACAAATCCTGCCTTGTTCAATTAGCAAGGAAAAAAATAGATAAGAGGTTTTTTGAAGATGCTATAATATATCTTGAGCAGGCACAGGTTTATCCTCCAAATTTGGGAGAGGGTAAATTGGCTGGCACACAGGAAAATGAAATATTTTATTGGTTAGGTATAGCTTATGAAGGTTTGCATAAATATGAATTGGCAACCGCCAATTTTGAAAAAGCTACTATAGGAAAATACAAACCATCTGCTGCAATATTTTATAACGATCCACAACCGGAAGCAATTTTTTACCAGGGTCTGGCCTGGGAAAAATTAAATAATCCTGGAAAAGCTTCCGCTGTTTTTACAGGGTTGATCGATTATGGTAAAAACCATTTTAATGATGAAATAAGCCTGGATTATTTCGCTGTGTCATTACCGGATCTTTTAATTTTTGATGATGATCTGAACAAGCGCAATAAACTCCATTGCACTTATATGATGGCGTTAGGTAATCTTGGATTAAAAAATATGGTAAAATCACGTTCGTTTTTTGATGAAGTCCTTATGCTTGATGTGGTGCATGCCGGCGCTACGTACCATAAAAAATTGATCCCGCATTTTGAAATGCAAATTGCCGGGTAACACGTTTGGCCTTTTATTATTCAGCGATTTTTTAAAATATATAGTTTGCAAAAAACACCTGGTTTGCGTTTCCTGTCACTCATTATCATAGTAGCTTCTTTTGGGGGCTTACTATTTGGATTTGATATGGCTGTTATTTCAGGAGTCATTCCATTTGTTGAAAAACAATTTAACCTGACGGCGGCTGAAGTGGGATTTTTTGTTTCTTCCGCCCTCGCCGGATGCGTGGCCGGTGTTGCATTAGCGGGGCCCTTAAGTGATAAGATAGGAAGAAAAATACCCCTGGTAATGGCGGCAATCTTATTTTTATTGTCCGCAATCGGCTGTTCTTTGTTGAACAACTTTACCTGGCTTATCATGGCAAGAATAACAGGGGGTGTAGGTGTTGGCATTGCTTCAATAGTAGTTCCCTTATATATTTCTGAAATTGCTCCCGCTAAAATACGTGGACGCCTTGTTACTTGTTTTCAATTGGCGATTACCGTTGGTATTCTGGTTGCGTATCTTACAAATGCCTTCTTATTAAATTATGCAAATAGTCATCAAGGTATTCAAACCGGTCAACTGCATGATTTAATATTTGTAAATGAAGTTTGGCGTGGAATGTTCAGTATAGAAATCTTACCCGCTTTAATTTTTCTTACCGGTTTAATTTTTATTCCTGAAAGTCCGCGCTGGTTAATAATGAAAGGCAGGCCGAATGAAGCTAAATTGATTCTTAATAAAATTAATTATGGAAATGAAGGGATAGACTTAACGCAATCATCATCTCTAAAAAGTGAAAAGGGAAGTTATAAGGATTTGTTTTCTAAACGTTTTCGCAGGGCATTAATAATTGGTATTTTATTGCCATTATTTTCTCAATTCAGCGGCATCAATGCCATTATTTACTATGGTCCTTCCATTTTAACAAGTGCCGGTGTTGATGTTTCTGATTCTTTTTTAAGCCAGGTTATCCTGGGTGCTGCCAACCTGGTATTCACATTTGTAGCTATCTGGAAAGTGGATGAACTCGGCAGAAGACCTTTATATATTGTGGGCACCATTGGTGCTGCCATCAGTTTATTTATTACAGGGCTTCTTTTTTATATGGGATATACATCAAGTATTTTGTTGTTGTTGTGCGTGCTGCTTTTCCTTGCATGCTTTGCATTTTCCATAGGGCCGTTGAAATTTGTTGTTGCATCAGAGATTTTTCCTGCAAGTATTCGGGGCAGGGGAATGGCCGTAAGTGTAATGGTGATGTGGGTGGCTGATACGATCATGGGCCAGTTAACACCTATGCTTCTCCGTGAGTTTGGAACTGCTTCTACTTTTTTTATTTTTTCTGTATTCTGCCTGGTAGCATTTATTACAGTATATAAACTATTGCCAGAAACAAAAGGAAAATCTTTAGAAGAAATCGAATCGTCCTGGAAATAATATAATACGGTTAAGAAATAGATCTAACAATATTTTTAATTCAAAAAATTAAAAGAAATGGACTTTAAAAATAAAACAGTTGTAATAACAGGTGCTTCAAAAGGGATTGGTGCCGCATGTGCACAATTATTTTTCAGGGAAGGAGCAAACCTGGTTTTATTGGATACGGTACCCGGTGAAACTGGTATTAAAGATGCAAGATGGCTTTTTATTCAATGCGATGTGTCGGTTGAAACAGAAGTTATAGACGCTATGACGCAAGGCCATAATACATTTGGCAGCATTGATATCTTAGTTAATAATGCAGGCATCCAGCGTTATGGAACCGTTACAGAAACAACATCATCTGAATGGGACGAGGTGTTTAATGTGAATTTAAAAAGCCAGTTTCTGTGTGCTAAATATGCCATTCCTTATATGCTTAAAATAAATGCAGGTGTTATTGTAAATATGGCGAGTGTACAGGCATTTTTAAGTCAAAAAAATGTTTCTGCATATTCAACAGCCAAAACAGCTGTTCTTGGTTTAACCAGGTGTATAGCTATAGATTATGCGCCACAAATCAGGTGTGTGGCTGTTTGCCCGGGCACTATCGATACACCCATGTTAAGAGATGCGATCAACCTTTCACCGGATCCTGGTGAAGTGATGCAGGAGTGTATTGATATGCATCTGGCTGGTAGAATAGGGACACCCCGGGAAGTGGCGGAGTTGGTTTTATTTTTAAGCAGTGAAAAAGCTTCCTTCATCACAGGTGAAGCTATCCGGGTGGATGGTGGACTAGGTATTGCTATCGCAGGCAGCAAAAGAAATTAAGTTGATAAGTTGAGTTTT
>CAMPGG010000179.1 GCA_946885335.1 uncultured Chitinophagaceae bacterium | reverse complement strand
ACATTAAACCTGGCAGTGAATCAAAGTACCCCCGCAATTCGTTACCAAACGATAACTACAGCAGCAAATGTACCATTGCAACTAAATGCAAGAAACATAGGCACCAATTATCTGTGGTCTCCCGCTATTGGATTAAATGCTGATAATATTTATAACCCGATTTTTAATTATGGTTTTGAAATTGATTATACAATTCAAATAACAGATAACCAGGGTTGTGTTACTGTTGATTCAATTAATGTAAAAATCAATAATGAAATACCCGTTGCTGGCGAGTCAGAACTTTTTGTTCCTAAAGCCTGGTCGCCAAATAATGATGGTTATAACGATAAGCTTTATCCACTTTTATTAAATACTAAAGAGCTGAAATATTTCCGGGTCTTTAACAGGTGGGGACAATTGATGTTTGAAACAAATATCATTGGCCAGGGTTGGGATGGAACTTTCAAAGGGCATCCTCAAATAACTGATATATATTATTGGACAGCAGAAGCCATTGGTCACAATAATCAGTATTATAAGCGAAGCGGAAGCGCTGTTTTATTGAGATAATAGAGACTTTATACCCGCTCTTTTTTCCCTGACGCAATACTGCGGTAAATAGCTTCTATTACTTTCATATCAAGGAGGCCCATTTCACCGGGAACCCGGGTTGGCTTTTTTTGAAGAATACATTGTGCAAAATCATCCATTTGTAATGCCTGCTGATTTACATCAGGATCAAAATTCATCGGGCCATTGCTGGTTTCTCCTGCCATTCCTCCATAACGATAGGCGCGGGTTAATTTAAACCAGCCCTTTTCTGCTTTTGCATGCAGGTAATTCAGGTTTTTATTATAACTCGATATGCCTTTGGCTACGGCACCTCCCGGAAAGGTCAATTCAAAATAAATAGTTTCATCTACCTCGCTAAATATTTCAGGCCTGGTAGTTTCCTGTGTAGCCATAACGAATACCGGCTCTTCTCCCGTTGTATACCGGGCTCCCTGTATAGCGTAAACGCCCATATCCATCAACCCGCCACCGCCAGCCATGTCTTTTTTTAATCGCCAGGAGTTTTTATCATTTCCCCAGGTAAAACCATTTGCGCATTCTATTTGCTGCACGTTCCCAAAAACTTTTTGTTGACCGAGGCGCATCATTTCCATGTTATATGGTTCAAAATGCAAACGGTAACCAATGGATAATAAACGATCTGCTTTTTTACAAGCGGCGATCATTTCTTCACACTCTCTAACGTTCATGGCCATAGGTTTTTCGCAGATCACATGTTTGCCTGCCTGCGCCGCCCTGATGGTAAATTCTTTATGCATAAAAATGGGCAGAACCACGTATACGATATCAATGTCCGGGTTTTGGGCAATGGAATCAAAATTCTCGTAATTGTAAATATTTTTTTCCGGGATGTTATATCGGGATGCCCATTGTTTTTCTTTGGCAGGTGTGCCGGTAACAATGCCTGCAAGGTAGCAATGCTTGGTTTCCAGCAGGGCAGGGCCTAATTGTCCGTTGGAATATCCTCCAAGACCGACAAGAGCTATACCTAATTTGTTTTTTTGATTTGGAACTGGCATACAAGAAAGATTTAATCCACAAGCAGCAAGAATGCCGGCGCTTTTTACAAACTTCCTGCGTGTCAGATTTTTATCAAAAGTCAAAGGTCAAAATTTAAAAGTCAATCAAATTCAAAATTCAAAAGTTAAAAGTCAAAAGTTAAAGTTGTTTCAGCCTGACATGCTAAATGGTTTGGTTATTCGACATTTCATTTTGCATTTTCAATTTCATCATTGTCGTTTTGTTACGTAGTCTATTGTCTAATTACTCTTTTCAATTAAATATCGGCTTCGACAGGCTCAGCCTGACATGTTAATGGTTTGATCATTCCGACATTTTCATTCTGCATTTTCGATTTCATCATTGTCGGATTATCACTTAGTCTATTTTCTAAATTATTCTTTCCAATTAAATATCGGCTTCGACAGGCTCATGCTAAATGGTTAGATCATTTTGCATTTTCAATTTCATCATTGCCTAATTGTCAAATTGCCGAATTGTCTCATTCATTCTCAAATTTTCAAATTCTCAAATTGTCTCATTGTCTCATTGTCTCATTGCAACTGTCGTTTATACATTTGAATCGTATTTTCAAAACCCCAATAAATGGCGTCACAAATCAAGGCATGACCAATACTTACTTCATCCAGCCAGGGAATATGCTGCTTAAAAAATGCCAGGTTATGGTAATCAAGATCATGACCGGCATTTAATCCTAAACCTAATTCTTTTGCTTTTTCTGCTGATGCAACATAGGGTTCTATGGCGGCCGCTTTATTTCCTGCTGCATACAACCGGGCATATCCTTCCGTATAAAGTTCGATGCGATCAGTTCCCGTCGCCGCAGCGCCTTCAATCATCTTTAAATCAGGATCGGTGAATATAGAAACCCGTATACCTGCATTTTTAAAAACGCTTATTATATCAACCAGGTAATCTTTGTTAGCAATCGTATCCCATCCATGATCCGAAGTTAATTGCCCCTCTGCATCAGGAACCAGTGTAACCTGGTCTGGTTTTACATCCAATACGAGATCCACAAACTTTTTTTCTTTTGGATTGCCTTCAATATTGAATTCAGTAGTGATAATTTTTTTGATGTTGTATACATCTTCATACCGGATATGTCTTTCATCGGGGCGGGGGTGTACAGTAACTCCATCGCCACCGAATAATTCTACATCCGTTGCAGCTTTCACTACATCGGGATTATTGCCACCACGTGAATTACGAAGGGTTCCAAATTTATTGATGTTGACAGAAAGGCGGGTAAAATGCGACATGTTTCAAAATTACAAACTGTTGAAGGCAAAATGTTTAACAATAAAGTTTTAAATTTTTGTCTTTTGAATAATTAATTCATTTACCTTTGCCACGCAAATTTGAGCATTACAGCAACAGGTATTAGAACGATCTTATTCTGCTAAGCATTTCTGCTAATAGTTAGTCTTCCTTTCCAGTGCGTTATCTCAGATGATTTTTTATTCATTATTTAATTCGATTCGATGAACATTTATGTATCAAATTTAAGTTTCTCCGTTCAGGATGAAGACTTGAAAGGCTTTTTTGAAGAGTACGGCGAAGTAACTTCAGCAAAAGTAATTATGGACAAATTCACCAACCGCAGCCGTGGTTTTGGATTTGTTGAAATGAGTGATGACGCTGCAGCCCAGAAAGCGATCCAGGAACTGGATGGCGGAATGGTTGAAGGCCGCGCTATCAAAGTGAATGAAGCCAAGCCACGTGAAGAAAGAGCACCTAAGAAGTCTTTTTCAAGCAATCGTTGGTAATTGGTTTTATAAACCTGATTTAAAGGAGCGTGTTTTCACGCTCTTTTTTTATGCCTTATCTTTTTTACTATTCCTGAGCATTTCTGAAAATGAATAATGATGTAAACATGCTTGAACCGTTTGTGCAATTCTTTTTGCTTTAGTGGAATCGGTTTTAGCCGTTTCAATCCATTTGCTGAAATAATGCTGATGTGAAGGTTGCAGTGATTGAAAGAATTTAAACGCCGCAGGTTCATCTTCCAGGCAACTGATCAGGTCATGATTGATTTTGATAGGAGAATCATCTTTTTCAAGTTGGACATAAAGCTCAGCACCTTTTTGCTTTTTTAATGCTTTGCGCATCTCCACATTTAAAGGAATAATGAAATGTCCATCACCCATGGGTAGTAATGCCAATTGCTTTACGGGAACCTGATCGAGTTTTCCTTTGACCCTGAAAGATTTTTTATTGCCAGGATATAATTGTGAAGCCTGGATCGCTGGTATTTCTATGTAGGTCCAGCCTGTTTTTTCACCCATTTGCCCAAAGCGTAAAATGGAGGTTTTGAAACGAACCATTTTTTAGGCGAAGTTCCAACATTGCTTTTAATAATATTAAAGCAACCAGTAGATTTATTTTTAAGCTAAACTGGAGACGGCTATATAAAAACTGGTACTGATAAACGTTAGGATCAATAAGATCATAGTAATAGTGGCTCCTAAATGAAAATCTTCTCCCTCATCTTTCTTTGTAAATGTATTTTTTAACCAAGTCTGCATATTAATCGTTTTAACCCTTAATAGGGGAAAAACATGCCAGAAACATTTTTTCTGGAATTACGCATCGCAACAGTAGCTCAGAAAGGCATAATGTGGAAGAGCTTACTCAGATTGAAGAGAAAAATACAAATTTTATGAACCTAACCGGGAAAGTAAAAAACTTTCTATTTGCCCGCATGAAATAAAAAGGGGTTTATTTTCCACGATAATATTCAACGTATTACCATTTGTGCGATAAGAGCCTGCTATGGTTCCCATTATTTTAATCTGGAAATTACCGGATGACTCATCACCCTCAACGGTCCCACCGTTTTTTTCGATCGCTTCTTTTACTTTCACAAAAAGATCTGTAGCAGATGCTGTTACGGGTATTGATATTTCACAAGCCATATTTTTATTTTTAAAGTTTATTCCTGTTCCCTGTTTACCGATTCCATCGAAAAAGCCGGTTGGCATACACTCCAATATTCACAGGCTTCATCAAAAGGATTGGAATAACGAACCCTTGAACCTGCTTTAATTAAAATGCTTTCACCTGCTTTAACAATCAATTTCAGGCCATCTACTTCCACTTGCTTCCGTCCCCTGCTAACCAACGTGTATTCATCAAAAGCCGGGTTTTGAAAAGGTTCTCCCCAACCTGGTGGGGCCACCATATGTGCAATGCTTAAATTCTTGTTTCCAGTGCTGGCTAAACCAGTATGTTCGGCTATTGATTTTCCTCCGGGTACGGGTACCATCAAAGGCTCCTGCTGATGAAAATATGGCATAACAATTAATTTAAATTGCGGGGCAAAGATATTTATTTATCGTTGCCGGTATCTTTCTTCCTTATTGAAATGTAAAGGGTATGTATAACCGAAATGAAATGGCCCGGATCAAGCAGGATTTCTGGACAAGTTTTGGCAAATATATGTTGCCGGTTCAACCTGCTGGTGATGAGAAAATAAACTGGATAAATTACAAAACAGGTATTAAAGGAATTTTTTTTAAAATGAATGCAGGAAAGGATGCCGCTTCATTAAGTATTCAAATGACAGGAGAAAAGCTGCAAAGAGAAAAATTTTTTGAGCGAATGATTCAATTCAGGACTGTGTTTGAATCGACTGTGCGGGGTGAATGGATTTGGATGAAAGAAAAATTAGATGAAAATGGAAGATCCATTTCAGTCATTGAGACTATACTGGCCGGTGTGAATGTGTATGATAAAAATGACTGGCCTGCCATCATTTCTTTTTTAAAATCAAGGATTACCGGCCTGGATGAATTCTGGACATCAGTAAAAGATTTTTTTGAAATGGAAGATTAAACCTCAAACTTTATCAGGAGTTTTCCTTTGTACGATGACAAATCACTTCGATTGAAAAACTGAAAGCAAGTGCAAAAGCAACAGCTTCCCAAAGAGATTGATTAACCGCAGCAATGATGGTCATAAATAAACAAAACAAACTGGCCATGATGGTAAGTGCGTTCTTCTCAGAGAAATATTTTTTCATGTGTATATTTTAAATTGCTTTTTGGCCACATGGAATTCACCACAAAAATTTTCATCTTCCCGACAGCTTTCAGGTAAATGAATTTGCTCGAAAATTTTTGAGATTCATTTCATGTTGATGGATTACCGGTTTTACTGATAGTCAAATTTAATATCAGGCAGGCATTATAAAACCTTCATCAACAGCTTAAACAAAATTTTAGCGAAAATTTTGGATTACTAAGGGTTCTGCCTTATCTGTTTATATTAGTTTCTTAAAGATGGGCTGGTACCGTTTACTCACCTGGTTCATAAAAGCTCAGGCGGTTTTGTAAAGAAATGATCTCATTCTGCAGATCTTCCACTTTCTGCAATAAATGCTGAATAGCTTCTATGCCTTCTATATTAATTTCTAATTCATAATGCAGGTGCATGCATTTTTCCAGTAAAGGAAGTTTTGACATCGGGATTAATTCACGTTCTTCCAATACAATGATCTCCATGATCCCTCTTTCATTTAATAAATGAATGAATGAATGGTCTACCTGGTTTTGAAGACAAAATTGTTCAATGGAAATATATTGATCATCAGTCATGTTGAGTTGTTTTATGATTTCAGTTTGGCTAATTCACGAAACAATTCTTTTTCTTTTTCTGTTAAACGGGTTGGTAGTTTTACCTGGTAAGTAATAAACAGATCACCAAATACGCCTTCTTTTTTATACACCGGGAAACCCTTTCCTTTTAATCTTGTGATGGTATTGTTTTGGGTTTCCGGCGGCACTTTTAATTTGATTTTTCCACTTAATGTGTCAATCGTTACTTCTCCACCTAAAACTGCTGTATACAGATCCAGTTCCACCGTCTTATGCAGGTTGTCTCCATCTCGTTTAAACGAAGTATTATTGGTAATATGAAAAGTAATGTACAGGTCACCGTTAGGTCCGCCATTTACGCCCTGCCCGCCATAACCTTTTAATTTTATTTTCTGGCCGTTTTCTATTCCCGCAGGAATGGTTATGCGAATTTTTTTATCGCCAATGGTAATTGTTTGTTTGTGGGTAGTAAATACATCTGATAATGACAACTGGAGTTCTGCCTGGTAATCTTCACCCCTGAAACGAGAACGGCTGCGGCCACCTGGGGAACCGCCAAACATAGAGGCAAAAAAATCTGAAAAACTGTCTTCTCCAAATCCTTCTGAATATGTATAACCACCACCCGGGGATGAGCGCTGGTATTGTTTCTGCTTTTCAAATTGATCGGCATGCATCCAATCCTTTCCGTATTGATCGTATTTTTTTCTTTTTTCAGGATCGCTCAGCACTTCATTGGCTTCATTGATCTGTTGAAATTTTTTATGAGCTTCTTTATCGTTAGGGTTCAGATCAGGATGCAGTTTGCGGGCCAGTTTGCGGTAAGCTTTTTTGATCTCATCTTCACTTGCCTTTTTATCAACTCCTAAAATCTTATAGTAATCTATAAACTCCATGCAAGATTTATTTATGGCTGTATATTGAGTATGCTATAAAATTACTGCCTTCCTTTCATAAAATGCCGTCCCCGGTAA
>CAMPGG010000178.1 GCA_946885335.1 uncultured Chitinophagaceae bacterium | reverse complement strand
TGTTATAAGTAAAGGATGCTTTATAAAAGTCACTGCCTGTAGTCCAGGTAACATCATCAACTGAAACAAAGGCTGTATTAAAAGCTTTGATAACTTTTGGGTTTACTTCTGTAGTGTTAGCAAATGCAGTTCCGGTTGTTATGGTAAGGAAAACTGCCACGGCCATTAAAATCTTTTTCATAATTGTTTTTTTTATTGGTTGGTTATTTTTTGATTGTTTGTAAGTATGACGCACCAAAGATATTCCGGGTTACAGGCTGGTACAAGCTAATTATGACCGGTGGAAATGATTGTTAAGCGGTATTAACACAAGGCAGGAAATTTTTACCAGTGAACATTTTTAATAACCACTTGTCCGAAAACGTTACCACAAAGAGGTATAAAATTTTTTTTAAAAATTTTTCGGATGCTGTATTATTTAATGGCATGTATGCGTGAAAATATATAAGACAGATTATTTTTTTCCTTGCCTTTAAGCATGCATTATGCGTAATTCTTATCTTCATCAGGCTATGAATTACCTGGCACACGCATATCTTTCATTTAACGATCCGGAAATTTTACTGGGAAATATGATCAGTGATTATGTGAAAGGGCGAAAAAAATTTGATTATGAGCCTGGTATATTAAAAGGTATCATGTTGCACCGGGCAATAGATACTTTTACAGATCAGCACCCTGTAACCAAAACAGCCATGAAATTTTTTAAACCTGCTTATGGATTATATGCAGGTGCTTTTGTTGATGTGGTATATGATCATTTCCTCGCCCTCGATGAAAATGAATTTAACGAAACTTCGCTTTTTACCTTTTCGCAAAATACTTATCAAATTTTGGAAGGTTACAATGAACAGTTCCCGGTAAAATTTCAAATGATGTTTCCATATATGAAGCAGCATGACTGGTTATCAAATTACAGGCACCGGTGGGCCATTGACCGTAGTTTTCATGGATTGGTAAACCGGGCTGCTTATTTAACAGAAAGTGATACGGCATTTAAATATTTTGAAAAGCATTATGAATCGCTGCGGGAATGTTACCAGATATTTTTCCCTGAATTAAAACTGTTTGCAAAAGAAAAAATTAAATCATAACCGGAACGAATTTACCAGGGAACCAAAATGCAACGTTTAACAATTATTTTTGCTCATATTCGGAAACCAGATTTATGAAATAACCCATCAAATAATTGTCAGCTTATCAAATTATAGCCATAATGAGCAGGTAAGCGATTTTAACCGGTTATTACATATGTTTCCTAAAAATTTGTAAAATGAATATGAAGAAGTTAATGACCTTATTTTTACTGGCAGTGTTCAGTTTTTGTTTCAGTTTTGGCCAGTCGGCAGGGGAAGATGTTCCGGGCATAGATAAATCGCCAATGGATATGAGTTATTACCCCAATAATTATCCTGTTTTAAAAATTCAGGATAAAGCAAGTGAACCGGTGGTTAGCCGGGTTATATATAGCAGGCCACATTTGAATGGCAGGCAGATTGTTGGTGGATTGCTTGAATACGGCAAGCTTTGGCGCCTGGGTGCAAACGAAGCAACTGAAATAGATTTTTATAAAGATGTAGTGATTGGAAATAAAAAAGTAAATAAGGGCCGCTACACGTTATATGCCATACCCGGGGAAAAAGAATGGACCATGATCATTAATAGAGAAACAGATACCTGGGGTGCTTTTATCTATGATGAACAAAAAGATGTGGTACGTATAAAAGTTCCGGTTATTGAAAATAAACAAGTTGCTGAAGCGTTTTCAATGACCTTTGAGAAAACAAATGCTGGTTGCAACCTGCTTTTGTTGTGGGATAAGATCCGGGTAGCTATGCCTATCGCCTTTAAATAATTTTTATGATTTTGAACCGAACCGCTGTTTTCCTGTTTTTGACTTTTGCGTTAATATCCTGTACCGAAAATGAACAAAATGAAGAACCCGCACCAATCAGGGTTGACACACCAGTAGTGAATATTCAACCTACGAATTCTTTTACGCCGGTTGATATTTCTCCGATGGATATGGTTTATTTCCCGGTGGATTACCCGGTTTTAAAAATGTCTGGAAAAAATGTTCCTGATCTTGTTGCCCGGGTTATTTATAGCCGTCCGCACCGGGAAGGAAGAAAAATATTCGGCGGACTTTTAAAGTATGGCGAAGTATGGCGGTTGGGTGCAAATGAAGCAACTGAAATTGAATTATTCAAAAGGGTTTCTATACAAGGTAAAACCGTTCAACCCGGTCGTTATGTTCTTTACTGTATTCCAAACCAGGACAAATGGATCGTGGTACTGAATAAAAATGTTTTTTCGTGGGGATTATCTTTTCCGCCGGAAGATGATATCAGTCGTTTTGAAATTCCGGTTGAAACCCTGAATGCAAGCACCGAATTTTTCACTATGTTTTTTGAACCAACAAATAAAGGCGCCAACCTGGTAATGACATGGGACCAAATATTAACCCGGCTTCCATTGCAATTCTAAAATCCTTTTAGGTAAAAACTTTCAAATATTAACCGGGGTAAATTGTTTTGCGGATGTTCATCCGCATTTTTTTTTATCGTGAAAAATGGAAAATAAAAATCCCGCCAGGTGGCGGGATCAATATATGGATGGGTTAGTAAGTACAGGGAAATAAAATTCCCTACACAATATTAAAAATAATTTCTCCATACAAAAAAAATTTATTCATTTATTTTATTCACATTTTTTTTTAAGCTGTGGATAAGGCCACTTGTTTTTACGCCATCGAATAACCGGTATGTTTAATTTTCATGTTCTGGCACAGTATAACAGTTATACGTAGCCGATAAATTAAAATCTTTCAAAACCCTTATTCAATCAATGTTTCCGGGGATTGAAAAAATTGAATGAAAAATTCTTAAAAAGTAAAACGGGTTAAATGGTTAAACAGCTATTCCTGGATTTTGTAAAATATTTCCCTGGTTTTACCGGCAGGTGGTATTAAAAATAAGTTTATAAATTTTTGGCCTGGTATGGCTAAAACCTGTTTTATTCATCGTAATTATACCCGGTGGCTTTTACCTTTGTTTAAAATGGAATTATGAAATTTGAAAAACCAGTGCCAGTAGAATGGATCGCATCTTTTATCAATGCCCAATTATCCGGAAATAAAAATGGACTGGTTACCGGAATAAATGAAATACATAAAGTGCGGGAAGGTGATATCGTTTTTGTCGATCACCCAAAGTATTATGAAAAATGTTTACAGTCCGCAGCTACTTTTATTATTATCAATAAAGAAACGGAGATCCCGGAAGGCAAGGCACTGCTGGTTGTGGACGATCCTTTTGAATCATATCTAAAACTGGTAAATCATTTTCGCCCATTTGATCCTTCCATGAAAATGATCAGCGATACTTCTTCTGTAGGTAAGGAAACGGTCATCATGCCAAATACTTATATCGGTAATCATGTAACCATCGGCGATCATTGCATCATTTATCCCAACGTAACCATCATGGATCATTGTTTGATCGGCGATCATGTCATTATACAACCAGGAACCGTTATCGGCAGCGATGCGTTTTATTATAACAAGAAAACCAACCGCGATGTACATTATAAAAAAATGAACAGTTGCGGCAGGGTGGTGATTGATGATTACGTGGAGATTGGCGCCGGCTGCACCATTGACCGGGGTGTGAGTGATGACACTTTTATCGGCAAGGGAACCAAAATAGATAACCTGGTTCATATCGGTCATGATACTATCATTAAAAGTAATTGTTTACTGGCCGCACAGGTTGGCATTGCGGGTGCTACAACCATCGAAGACAATGTAATTCTTTGGGGACAGGTTGGCGTAAGTAAAACCCTCACTATTGGTAAAGACGCTGTTTTATATGCGCAAAGCGGTGTGCCCGCATCATTGGCTGGTGGTAAAAATTATTTTGGATCGCCTGCCGAAGAAGCCAAAACCAAAATGAAGGAATTGGTTTGGGTTAAAAGAATTCCGGAGATCTGGGAAAAAATAAAAAAGGATCAGGGCATATAATCAAACGGTAACAAGTCCGCAATATTTTTCCAGCTCCAGTAACCCTGGTTTATCCAGTCTTTCTGCTGAAAATAATAACCGTTCTCTTTTAAAATGATGGGGTGCAAAATATCAACATAAGATATCTGCATTTTTACATCCATCGGCAAACCATATTGAATAAGGTATTCGGGTTCCGGAACTTTCTTTGTATACAGGATGCTCATTTTTGTAGGATAATAGATCTCCACTTCATTGGTGGCATCAGCCGCAAAAAAGATCGTGGAATCATAAGGGTTAGCGATGCGGTAAAAACTCTTATCATCTTTTTCATCAAGCACATCGATCAAAAAACCTTCTTCTTTTAAAACACCATCGTAATAAGAACGGATGAAATGCATTTTTGAACCGTAGTACACTTTCTCCCGGTTTGCATTCCATTCTCTTTGCTGGAACCTGGACGAAGCTGTATCCTCGGTAAAGAAACCATTACCCCGGTAACTGCTCATTTCTGTTGGATAATTATATATGAATGAATCCAGTTCGTAACGGATAGTATAACCCAATGCCTGATTGGAAATCATCAGTGGTTCAGTAGCCAGCACTTTTAATTTATTGCTGCGCCGGTAATAGAAAAATTTCAACACTTCAGGGTTCAGCAATGAAGTTTGTTTGGCAAAAGGTGTGGTGCCAATAAAATGATCGATGAAAAAACTGCCATATTGTTCCCAGCCATCTTTTACTTCGTTGGTGCTTTGAATCACCACTTCACTCATACTCTTGTCTTCTTTCATCAGTTGAACAACCATATCGCTGGTATCATTGGTAACCCGGATGGTTTGTGTATAATAGCCGGTGTATGAAATGATCAGGTCATAACCACCTTGCTTAAGCGATAAACTGAATTTACCTTCGGAATTTGTAATGGTTCCTGTTGTAGTATTTTGTGCGAAGACCGATGCGCCAATCAAACTGTCTTTAGTTATGCCATCTACCACCAAACCTGAAATGGTAATATGCTGGGCAAAAGCGATTGTATTTAATAAAATGAATGATAATAATAATGCAGGAAATTTCATAGAATCGTATTAGAAGTACTTATTTATTTAACTAAGATCGCCATTTTTTATTGCTTGTTCATATTGCCCGCAGGCTATTTCAATCGTTTGCTGCAAGGGTGTAAAATTGAAACCAGGCAGGGCCTTTAATATTTTACTGTTATCAAAGTTCGTCCGGCTATGTGCTACTTTGGCACTTTCTTTTGTTAATAATGGACGATGACCGGAAAAATAAGATTTAAGATGTTCCAGTCGCCATGCAATTTCACCCAGGAAAGGCGTGGCTAAGCGGTGAGGTTGCGGCTTTTTAAATTGGTCCGCAATGCTGTTAAATAATTTTCTAAAAGGCCAGTTATCGCCATTTAAAATAAAACGCTGGCCGGTAATTTCAGCATCGATCAATGCAACGGCAACTTCTGCAACATCTTTCACATCAACAAAACCGTTCTCGCCTTCGGAGTACCAGCTAAAACCATGGTAAATATTTTTAAAGATTGCCGTGCTACTGCTATTCCAGTTACCAAAACCGAGTACGGTGCTTGGATTAACAATGACGGCTGAAAGTCCTTCAGCCATGGCACGCCATACTTCCATTTCACTTTTTTGCTTGGAAATGGCATAATGAGTATTCAGACTACTGGTTACCCATTTTTTTTCTTCATCCACCGTTTGTCCCTTTGCCGTTCTTCCAATAGCCGCAACGGAACTGATATGGATAAGTCGTTTAATATTTTTTTCCAGCGCCAGGTTCACAACGTTGGCAGTACCTTCTACATTGATCCGGTACATCTGCTCCCGTAGTTTTTTATCGAATGATACGATTGCTGCTGAATGAATAATTGCATCAACATTGTCCATAGCATTTTCAAGCGTCACCACATCCAGTATATCACCTTGGATCCATTCCACTTTAGAAAGTGTTTCTTTGGATATGTAAAATGGAAAGTTGTTACTGCGATGTAAGGCTTTAACGCTATAACCTTTTGTAATAAGTTCCTGGATAATATAAGCCCCAATGAAACCTGTGCCACCTGTTACCAATACCGTGATCCCATTCTGCTCCTGGCTTTGCATGCGAAAAATTTAAATAGACAATATTGCAAACTTAGTATTTGCATTTTACTTATGGAGTTAGTGTTTTTACTTTTAAGTTTTGACTTTTAAATTAATATTGGTAATAGCCTTTCCCTGTTTTTACACCCAATTCTCCCTGTTCCACTTTTTGTTGTTGTATATAAGAAGGTTTAAGACGGGCCGGTTTATTCAATTGTTCATAAACGGAACAGCTCACAGTATAATTAATATCGTTGCCAATCAGGTCCATTAGTTTAAAAGCGCCCATTTTAAATCCGGCATTTTCAATTAAGCGGTCGATGGTTTCAAAATCCGCCAGGCCCTCTTCAGCCATGCGAAGCGATTCAATATAAAAAGGACGGGCAACACGGTTCACAATAAAACCTGGCGCATCATTACAAATGACAGGCGTTTTACCCATTTGCCTGATAACAGGCTCAATCGTTTTAATTACCGCATCATCCGTAAATGTTGATTTAACGATCTCTACCAATTTCATGACAGGGGCAGGATTAAAAAAATGCACACCTACAAGCTGTTTTGGAAAAGGTAATTTTTCAGCAATGGATGTAACAGATAAAGAAGATGTATTGGTTGCGAAAATGGCTTGTTTATTGGTCTCAGCCAATTGATTAAAAAGCCTGATCTTCATTTCCGGGTTTTCAATGATGGCTTCAATAAAAAGATCAGCAACGCAATCTGAAATATTATTGGTGAAAACAATTTGTTTTTCGATTAATTGTTTCTGTTCCTCAGTGATCTTGTTTTTTGATAACAGGTATTTCAATCCTTTGTCAATAGATGTTTTGGCATTTTCCAAAACTTTTTCATTCAATTCAAATACAATGGTTTTAAATCCGGATGTTGCACACACTTGCGCAATGCCGCTGCCCATGGTACCTGCACCGCAAACGCAAATGGTATTGATATTATAGTCCATTTTATAAAAGTAACTTCTAGATGGAATTCTTACAAGTTATTAATGCAGTTCTATGAAAAAAATAAAATTTATAAAAAAATAAA